>NZ_CP150886.1:302641-605283 GCF_038050375.1 Okeanomitos corallinicola TIOX110
GTTGCCGGGATTATATCTAGTATTAATCCCTTTGTTTGTTGATGTTTAAATACAGAGGGTGCAACACTGTGAATTCTTTAGACCGCCACGAAAACTATATTTGGAATACAGTTAGTGATCATAGTTATGATCATTTACATTTAGTAGAAGTAAATGAGTTTTTACCCCAAATCCAGAAATGGACTAGCATTGGTGTGGGGGTAATGATGACTATATTTGTGGTGGGTGTAGGTTTAACAAATGTGCTTACTTATAAGGTAACTGTGAAAGTTCCTGCTAATATTAGACCTGTGGGAGAATTAAAGTTAGTTGAATCATCTATTTCTGGTCAGGTACAAAAAATTCTTGTCAAGGCTAATCAGGTAATTAATCAAGATGATGCAATCGCCTATATTGACAATTCTCGTCTGCAAACACAGAAACAACAATTAGAAAATATTATTCAACAAAGTAAGTTACAACTTTTACAAGTTGATGCTCAAATCGAAGAAATTAATAATCAAATACAAGCACAGACCAACTTAAATAACCGGATAGTTGTTGCTGCACAAGCTGAGTTTATGGGTACTCAAAGAAACTTTGAAGACCAACAAATTAAGGCTAATGCAGAAATGAAACTAGCACAAGTTGAATTAAAATTTACTAGATTACAATTAGAACGTTTACAAAAAGAAAAACTACTAAGTGCAACTATTGAAGAAGCACAAGCAGCTTTAAATTTAGCCAGATTACAAAGAGATAGATTACAAGCAATTGCAAATTCTGGTGCTATTTCTCAAAGTATTTTAGAAGAAAAAGAACAAGCTGTTAAATCTGCTCAAGCTAAGTTAGAACAGACTAAAAACAATGCTAAAAATCTTTGGGAGGAAAAAGAACAAGCTTTGAAAATTGCTCAAACAAATCTAGAAAAAGCAAAAACAGCTATTAATCCTCATGATTCTGCGGTAATTATGGCAGCAGAAAGAATTAAACAAGAACAAGCTAGAGGTGAAGCAAGTTTAGCAGCTTTAAAAAAAGAATTGCAAACTTTATTACAACAAAAGTTAGAAATTCAAAAGCAATTAACTCGTACTGATCAAGATTTACAACAAACAAAAACTGACTTAAATAAAAGTATAATTCGCGCACCAATTACTGGTACATTATTACAATTAAAACTGCGTAACCCTGGACAAGTCGTACAACCTAGTGAAGCCATAGCGCAAATTGCACCTCTTAATGCACCTTTACAAATTAAGGCTTATATTCCTGCTCAAGATATTAATAAAGTAGCCAAAAATCAGAAAGTACAAATGCGAGTTTCTGCTTGTCCCTATCCAGATTATGGAACTCTTAAAGGTATTGTTACAAATGTCGCTCCAGATGCTTTACCTATTATACAAAATCAACTTAATAATAATACTAATTCTTCCCAAACAATTGGTTATGAAATTACTATTGAACCAGAGACACTGTATCTCAGTAGAGGTGAAAGCCGATGTCATTTACAATCAGGAATGCAAGGTTTAGCTGAAGTTATTTCTCGTCAGGAAACTGTCATGCAATTTATCCTCAGAAAAGCCAGATTAATTACTGATTTGTGATTAGTTATTATTTATTGGTTTTCAGAAAATGCAGATGATAAAAACATAGTTTTATCTTATCTAACTACTGAATTACTAAAATACTCACATTTTTTATGACTATGTTTAACATATTCAAAAATCGTCAAAAACATCAATGTATTTTACAGGCTAGTGAAGAAGACTGTGGTGCGGCTTGTTTAGCTGCTATCTGTAAATATTACGGACGTTTTTTAAGCATTAATAAAAGTAGAGAAGCCGTAGGTACAGGTCAATTAGGTACAACTTTATTAGGTTTAAAACGCGGTTCTGAGAATTTAGGATTTAATGCTAGAGCAGTAAAAGCATTACCAGAAATTGTTGATAAAATCACTGAAATTAAACTACCAGCAATTATTCATTGGCGTGGTTATCACTGGGTAATTTTATATGGTAAAAAAAGTAAAAATTATATTATAGCTGATCCGGCTGTAGGTATTCGCCATATCAACCGCCAAGAATTATTAACAGCTTGGAATGGCGTTATGCTCCTATTAGAGCCAGATTCAGAAAGGTTTTATCAACAACCCCATGAACAACCTCATGGTGGTTTATTGCGCTTTTTTATGCGGATTCTGCCCCATCGGGGACTACTTGCTCAAGTTCTAATTATTAATATTGCCTTGGGTATTTTAGCATTAGGCAGTCCTATTTTAATTCAATTATTAACAGATGATGTTTTAGTCAGAGGTGATATTCAATTATTGACAGTTGTGGTAATTTCTGTCATTGTCATGACATTATTTAGTAGTAGCTTGCAAGTCATACAAGCAACTATGATTGCTTATTTTGGACAACAATTACAATTAGGTTTAGTCTTAGATTTTGGTCGCAGAATTTTACAATTACCTTTAACTTATTATGAATCTCGACGTAGCGGAGAAATTACCAGTAGATTGAGTGACATTAATGAAATTAATCAATTAATTTCTCAAGTAGTTGTACTTTTACCCAGTCAGTTTTTTATCGCCATAATTTCTTTAGTATTAATGCTATTTTATAGCTGGCAACTTACAATAGCAGTGCTTGTATTTGCTGCCATAATGACTTTAGCTAGTTTACCATTTTTACCTATTCTGCAACAAAAAACTCGCAGTTTATTAGTTTTAGGTGCAGAAAATCAAGGGGTCTTAGTGGAAACTTTTAAAGGCGCGCAGGTCATGAAAACTACTAATGCTGCTCCTCAATTCTGGGATGAATTTCAAAGTCGTTTTGGTCGTTTAGCTAATCTTACTTTTAGCACAATTCAAATCGGAATCATCAATGGTACTGTTTCTAAACTTCTATCTACCCTTGGTGGTGTCATCCTATTATCAATAGGTAGTATGTTGGTAATTAATCACAAATTAAGTATTGGTCAAATGTTGGCTTTTAATGTTTTACAAGTCAATGTTTTAGCTTTAATTGGTTCTTTAATTGGTTTAGTAGATGAATATTTTCGTTCCCAAACTGCTATTTCGCGTTTATTAGAAGTTATTGATGCGACACCAGAAGTAGTTGGAGGTAGTCAAAAACCAATTGCACAAATTGCTAGTAATGATGATATTCTTTTTTCTCATCTTACCTTTCATCATGCCGGTAGAGTAGATTTATTAGAGGATTTTTCTCTCAAGCTTCCCGGTGGAAAAGTAATTGCTTTAATTGGTCAATCTGGTTGTGGTAAAAGTACCTTAGCAAAACTAATTGCAGGTTTATATCAACCCACTTCAGGTAATATCCGCATCGGTTTTTTTAATATCCATGATCTAGCTTTAGATTGTTTACGACAACAAGTGGTTTATGTACCCCAAGAACCTCATTTTTGGAGTCGTTCAATTTTAGAAAATTTCCGTTTAGGAACTCCAACTATTGCTTTTGAAGACATTGTTAAAGCTTGTGAAGTTGCAGATGCAGATAGTTTTATTAGTCAATTACCCAATAAATATCAAACTGTATTGGGAGAATTTGGTGCAAACCTTTCCGGTGGACAAAGACAAAGATTAGCGATCGCCAGAGGTATACTTACCAACCCACCAATTCTAATTTTAGATGAAGCTACAGCAGGACTAGATCCTGTTAGCGAAACTCATGTTTTAGACAGATTATTAGAATATCGTCAAGGAGAAACTACAATTTTAATTACCCATCGTCCTAGTGTCATTAATCGTGCAGATTGGATAGTTTTTATGGATAAAGGTGAGGTAATTTTACAAGGTAGTAGAGATATCTTTTTATCTCAAAAAGGAGAGCATTTAAAATTTTTAACTATATAAATAGGGCTTACTAAATGAACTATATAAGGATTTTATTACCTTTGGGAATAATCAAATGACAAATAATTCCACAACCAATAATCAACAACTCTTACATGATTTATCTGCATTAGAACAACAAAACATCATCGGTGGACAAGATTTTGCTGTCATTGGTAATGTTGATTTTTTCTTGCAAAAAACCGATATTGAAACTAATGCTGATAATCAATTAACAATGGGAGCTAATGAATCTAATTCTCAAAATACTAAATATAATTTATCTCAAATTACTATGGGTTTTTCCTTCACTTTTGGGTTGCCGAAAAATAATTTTAATCCTCATTCTCATCAGGTTCTAAATTTCTTACCTAATTTCCTCAAAAGATTATTCTTGTATAACTAGGACTTACGCAAAAAATCTCTCAAACTCTTATTTCTCTGTGTCCTCTGCGGTTCATTCTTCTATGACTTGTGCGTAAGTCCTGATAACAACGGATAAGGCAATTAGGACATTAACCAAGGCTAAAACTTGGAAACTCAAAGGCTGCTATACTGTCACCTGTCACCTACTACAAGTAATAATATCTTCTGATGATTCTAAAACCTCTTGTGGTGTACTTTCCGTACTTTGCAGTTTTTTATCGCTTGATATTTCTCTAGAAGTGAATTTATTTACATCTCCATATATTTCAATGACTAATATTAATTTTTAAAAATAAGTCTAAAGAAATAAATATATAACTGATAAATATAACTCAAGCCTAATTAATTAAAAGACTCCATTCGTAATATTAGAAGTACAGCAGGTAATATCTAATTATCCATTTTGGCTATTACCTAAAAACTAAAAATATCATGTAAGTGAGGCAATTAACTATGTTCAATCAAATTGAGCGGTTTAATTTCATGGAATTAACAACAGAAGAACAGCAATTTATATCAGGAGGATATGGTAACTCCTCTCCTTGTTGTCAACCGCCTCGATGTTGTGGTTGTGATTCCCATGAACATTCGATGCCCTATAAAAACTTTATGTACTCTTATGGGTATTAATCACCTCAAGTCTTAGTGGAAAAGATGTCAGGATTCAAGATAAAAAATCTAGTAATTAGAAGAATTCAAAATATCTCAAAGATGTTTATTCTTTCATTAGATAACCATTTTTCTAATTATATATTTTGAGTTCTTATAATTCTGAATCCTGACAAAAATAAACCATAAGATGTAATTTCAATTATTAGTTTTATAACCAAAGAATTATTGAAAATAATCTTATTAATCTCTATAAAAATAGTATAGCTTGATAAAACTAATTGAGGCTAAAAATCATGTTAGAACAAAATATCAAATCAGATTTGATTCAGGATGTTTCCAGCGAAGAACAACAACTTTTATCTGGTGGACGTTGGGGTAGAGGTCGTCCTTGGGGCGGTGGCTGGGGTGGAGGTCGTCCTTGGGGTGGCGGCTGGGGTGGAGGTCGTCCTTGGGGTGGCGGCTGGGGTGGAGGTCGTCCTTGGGGCGGCGGTTGGGGTGGAGGTCGTCCTTGGGGCGGCGGCTGGGGTGGAGGTCGTCCTCGATGGTAATAAGCTCTATCAAAGCTACTCCAAGATATGAGGTTAAACCGATAGCGCACCAATCCAATCTTGTAAAATGGGGTTGACTAACTCCGGTGCCTCATCCTGGGGGCAGTGTCCCACTCCTTCTAAGGGAATAAATTTTTGTACTTGGGGAAAATTGGCTAACTCTTGACCTAAATTAATTGGTTCCCAAGGGTCAGCCGTTCCCCATAAAATAATCACTGGACAAGACAAAATAGGTAAAAGGTCTTCCGGTAATGGTCCACTAGAATAGGCCGTGAAAGCTAGAAAAACCGCAGCAGCACCGGGATCACTAGCTGGTTTCATTAAAATTTCTATTAATTCATCTGTTACTGTCTCTCCGTTCGCATAGGCTTGTAACAGAATTTTTTTAACTGTATTTGGTTTAGCTAATTGATTGAAAAAGAAGTTGCCGACTGCTTTAATTGATAGAATCTTTTGTAAAATCGGCGCACCCAGGCGTTTTGTCCAAGGTAAAGTTAATCGTTTGCGATCATGTAATAAACGCAAAGAACAGTTAATTAAAGCTGTTCCTAAAGCCATATCTGGGGCAATGACAGCAGCTTGTAAAATTACAATACAGCCAATAGAATTACCTATTAAAAATGCAGGTTCTCCCACCACTTCCCGACAAAAATCTGCAACTTGTTGTCCCCACGTTTCTAATGTGTATGTGATTTTTTCCCCTGGTTCTGGTTTAGCAGATGCGCCAAAACCTATTAAATCAAGAGCATAGACGCGGTAATTTTCTGCTAATACTGGTATATTTTTGCGCCAATGTCCCCATGATGCACCAAACCCATGTATTAAAATTACAGCAGGCCCTTTGTTTCCTTGGGTCTGATAACAGATGGGGAAATCTTGCCACATCCAGGTTTTAGGTAATGCAAATATATCTGTTAAGTTGGTCATTTGATTGGAAATTTTAGATTGACTATTTCCGAAATTATAAGAATCTTACTTTAACAAAATTTTATGCAAAATCATGCTTATTTAATGCTAAAATTAACACCAGTAATGAGGTGATCAGTTTTAAATTTTGTTCCATATCAGTCTATTACAGAACATTTCCAGTAAACAAGGTATATGCTAAAACCCAAAATATTGATATCAAAGTAGTTATTATGCTTACCTTTTACCGCTGACATCTGTGAAGACTCAAAAGACGGCAAAATTAACATTTTAACTGAAATGTTAGGAATGAAATTCTCAAGGTAGAATAATATTAAACACCAAATAAATACTTAGGCGTGGTTTTATACTGAGAAACAAACGCTAACCCAAAAAAAACTTTGTGCATAGTTCCTTCAGGCAAGAAAAGATGAACAAATTAGAAACAATTGATACTCCAATAGGTAGTTATGCCCCAGATTTTGAGTTGCCCGGAATTGATGATCGAGTACACCATCTTAGTCGCTATTTAGAGAACTTACGCTCAGTCTGCGTAGTTTCTATGTCTAATAAATGCCCTTATGTAGAACAATATATAGACAGACTCAAGAACATCCAAGCAGAATTTGCCGAGAATGGTTTTACACTTATAGGCTTAAATAGTAGTCAAGACGAACTAGGCCAAGAGGGTAGTTCTGGTTCAAATTTTGAGAATATGAAAAAGTTTGGCGATCGCCATCAATTAAATTTTCCCTATCTATGGGACACAACACAAGATGTCACCCGTAGCTTTGGCACTATCACTACAGCCACTGCATTTTTAATTGATAGTAACGGGATTTTGCGTTACAAAGGTCAAATTGACGATCATCCCCAAGATCCATCAGCTTCAGGGACAGATTATTTAACGAATGCGATCGCCAATTTATTTGCCAGCCAAGAAATTCAACCAACCGAAACTCCACAGGTAGGTACACCACTAACATGGCGGAAATAAACCTGAAGATAGACACAGATGGTCATTGTGCTGCTATCTTAAATTGGAGGCAATTGCAACTTATTTGATAAAGCGTAACTTCATGGGAACGAATTACCGACGGGTTTTACTTAAACTGAGCGGTGAGGCCTTGATGGGCAACATGGGCTATGGCATTGATCCAGAAGTAGTCAAGGGAATAGCCGAAGAGTTGGCAGAGGTAGTAGCCAGTGGCGTTCAAGTCGCTATAGTCGTTGGCGGCGGCAACATCTTTAGGGGTGTGAAAGCGGCATCATTGGGAATGGATAGGGCAACCGCCGACTACGTAGGAATGATTGCCACAGTCATGAATGCCATGACCCTACAAGACTCGCTGGAAAGAATAGGGATACAAACCCGCGTCCAAACAGCGATCGCTATGCAGGAATTAGCAGAACCCTATATCCGTCGTCGCGCCATCCGTCATCTAGAAAAAGGACGGGTGGTAATTTTTGGAGCAGGTTCAGGAAATCCTTTCTTTACTACAGACACCACTGCGGCTTTAAGAGCAGCAGAAATAGAAGCAGAAGTAATTTTCAAAGCCACCAAAGTAGACGGAATTTACGACGCAGACCCCGAAATTTATCCTCAAGCCAAGCGTTATACCACCCTTACCTACGCCCATGTTTTGGCTCAAGATTTGCGAGTCATGGATAGTACCGCAATTGCCCTATGTAAAGAAAATAATATTCCCATTCTGGTATTTGACTTAACGGTGCGAGGAAACATCCGCCGTGCAGTAATGGGAGAATCTATTGGCACCCTTGTGGGAGGTTCTTGTGAAATTAGATGAAGCCGAAAGTAAAATGCAAAATACCGTTGAGGCTACTCAACGAGCTTTTAATACCATTCGCACCGGACGTGCTAATTCGAGTCTATTGGATAAGGTACAGGTGGAATATTATGGCACACCTACACCCTTAAAATCCCTGGCCAACATTAGTACACCTGATGCCACAACCATCCTCATTCAGCCTTACGATAAAGGCAGCTTGAATATAGTTGAAAAAGCCCTCTCTATGTCAGACGTGGGTTTAACCCCCAGTAACGACGGTTCAGTGATTCGTTTGAACATCCCTCCTTTGACCAGCGATCGCCGTAAAGAATTTGTCAAACTTGCTGCTAAGTATGCCGAAGAAGGTCGAGTTGGTATTCGCAATATCCGCCGTGATGCTTTAGATACAATTCGTAAACAAGAAAAAGCTGCGGAAGTTTCCGAAGATGAATCACGGGATCTACAAGACAAACTGCAAAAATTAACTAACAAATTCACTGCCAAAGTAGACGACTTACTAGCAGAAAAAGAAAAAGACATCACCACTGTCTAAGTTGGTGATTGGTGATTGGTGGGTTACTAATATTTCCCACCTCCCCATCTCCCCATTTCTCCATCTCCCCATTCCCTATTCATGTACGATTCCATTATCATTGGCGCTGGCCCAGCAGGTGGCACAGCAGCTTATCACTTAGCCAAGCGGGGACACTCAGTATTGGTTCTAGAAAAAAACTCCCTACCTAGATATAAACCCTGTGGTGGTGGTGTTTCACCAGCGATCGCCCAATGGTTTGATTTTGACTTTAGTCCTGCTATTTCTGTGAAAGTAGACTCCTTACGCTTTACCTGGAAACTTGAAGATCCCGTAGAAGCGAAAATAGGTATTCAAGAACCAGTCTGGATGGTGCGACGAGATATATTTGACCATTTTCTGGTTAAACAAGCTCAAAACCAAGGTGCTGAATTACGAGATAACACAGAAGTCACAGGTATAGAATTTAAAACCGATCATTGGCAAGTCAACACAGCCAATGGATCATTTAGCGGTCGCTACCTAATTGCTGCTGATGGTGCTAAAGGCCCAATGGCAAAATGGTTAGGTTTTAAAAACCGTAAACGCCAGTTAGCAGGAGCTTTAGAAGCAGAAGTCACCGCAGATGTAGTTAATAAAAATATTGCACACTTCGAGTTTGGATTAATTAAAAACGGTTATATCTGGAATTTTCCTAAAGCTGATGGTTACTCTATTGGTGTAGGTACATTTATTGGTGGCCAACCTCAAGATTTCAAAAAAATATTAACCGAATATTCCCAACTCTTTAACGTAGACCTAACAACAGGTAAACAGTACGGTCATCCCATCTCTTTATGGAATGGCGAACAAAAATTACATACTCAAAATGCAGTTTTAGCAGGTGAAGCAGCTTGTCTAGTTGATCCTTTCACAGCTGAAGGTATTCGTCCTTCTATGTTTAGTGGTCTTTTAGCTGCCCAATTTATTAGTGAAGCTATCGGTGGTGATATCAATGCCCTAGAAAATTATACTCATGCCATGAATGAACAGTGGGGTACTGATATGGCCTGGGCAGCAAAATTAGCTAGTGCATTCTATCGTTTTCCAGGTATTGGTTATAAAGTTGGTGTTAAACGTCCCTCTGGCGCTCAGACTATGGGTAAAATTCTCAGTGGTGAATTACGTTATGCTGACGTAGCCAGTCGTGCCTTGAAGCGGTTGATACCTAGTTTGGGGTCTTGATTCATATTACAGCACTTCCCGGTGTTATGAGGTACATATCTAGCGGGCATCTTGCCCGCACCACAAGAGTTTCATTATTCAACTTTGTACCTCTTTAGAGCGGAATCTGCTGTAAGCTTATCCCCCGGCTGAAGCAAGGGGGATTTCGCGGGCATGGGGCATGGCACATAAGACTTTTATCAACAACCCTAATTACAAATTACGAATTACACTAAACCGCTGTTCACAGAGATTCAATAAGGATTCAGTCAAAAAAGAACGGTCTAAAAATAGAGTGCTAATATAAATATGTCTAACTAAAGTCAAAATAGTATAAGCTTCAATTCCCACTCTCAAGTCATCATCTGTAATCTGAATAAATCCCTCCATCAAAGAATTTTCTACCTCTTGTAAATACTCAGAATTACCAAATACCCGCAGACTATATTCCTGAATATGAGCAATAAAATTACCAATATCTAAAGCCGGATTACCTTGACAATATAAATCTAAATCTATTAAATATAAACGCTCATTATTAACAATTACTTGATCAGGATAAAAATCTCGATGAATACCACAATATTTTAACTCTAAAGTGTGATTTCCAAAATAATCACATTCTGCTAAAATTCTTTCTAAACGTTCTTGCCACTGTGGATATTTTTGGATAACCAAAGGAATTCGTTCATGTAAAATCCTCAGTTCATCATTCATAGTATGAGAACGCCTGGGAGGAATATTAGTTGTGTGTAGTTTATGGGCAGCTTCAGCAATTCTTTTTCCTAATAAAACACTATTATTTGATGTTAATAATTGAGTAAATGTCACACCTTCAACTTTACGCTGTAACCACATTTGCCATTCAGGAATTACACCCATAGGTTCAGGTACAGAAATACCATCCACACTATCATCAATAAACCCTGATTTCCATAAATATTTTTGTAATTCATAACTATGAAAATCAGTTCCCTTAGCTCGTATTTTCCCAATTAAAATTATTCTCTCTCCATCATCATTAACCAATTCATATTCAATTAAACAACGTCTTCCCGGTTTATGTCGAATAACTTCAATTTTTGCAATCTGGGTATTTTGGGCAATTGATAAATATTTAGTCAAATATTCCTTTACTTGTGCCGGATCAATTGCTGCGGATAAAAAAGGCATTTTTAAATCAACCACACTATCAAAATTATCAATCATAAAAATATTTATATATTTATACTCTAATTCTCTCTGCGCCTCTGCGCCTCTGCGTGAGAAAAATCCTCCTCATTTCCCATAACATTTTGCACTTGATACAACGCTGCATAATGCCCATTTTGTTGCATCAATTCCCAATGAGAACCTTGTTCTAAAACCCACCCATTTTCCATGTAAAAAATCCTATCAGCATGAGTAGCAAAATTAAGATCATGGGTAATTAAAAACGTCGTGCGATTTCGAGAAAGCCTTTGCAGAGCATGAATTACAGCCTGTTCATTACCCTTATCCAAACCGGTTGTAGGTTCATCTAAAATGAGAATGGGAGTTTGACGAATAGCAGCACGAGCGATCGCAATTCTTTGGCGTTGTCCCCCCGAAAGTGTAGCCCCTCTTTCCCCGACAAAAGTATCATATCCTTGGGGTAAAGCTTGGATAAAATCATCAGCATTAGCTAAACAAGCCGCTGCTTTAATTTCAGCATCTGACACCCCAACTACACCATAGGCGATATTTTCCCGAATCGTAGCTGCAAACAAAATACTTTCTTGTAAAACCACGGAAATTTGCGGCCGTAATGATGCTAATGTGTACCCTCGAATATCCCTACCATCAATCATAATCCGACCCCCAGAAGGATCATAAAGCCGTAACAACAAACTCACTAATGTAGATTTCCCACTACCAGAAGTACCCACAATCGCTATTTGTTGACCTGGTTGAATATCTAAATTAATATCTTCTAACAGAACTTGTCCTGGTTCATAGCCAAAATTAACGTGTTCAAAACAAACTTCACCCCGGAAAATTGGTGCAGGAGTTGCATTTGGTAAATCTCTAATTTCCGGTTGCTGTTGTAATATATCTAAGATTCTTTCCCCTGAAGCCGCTGCCTTAGCCAGTCTGCCGGTGTACTTAGCAAAGTTCTGTACTGGCTTAAAGGCATTTTTGAGATAGGTGATAAATACCAGTACATCCCCTGGTGTGAGCGCATTTTGCAAAGCCAACCAAGAACCATACCAAAGAACTACAGCCGTTCCTAAAGCGATGACAACATCTACAGTTCTTTCTAAGTAGGCGGATAGACGTTGGGTTTTAACACTCTCATTCAGGCTACGCTGATTTTGTTGAGAAAAAACCTTGGCAAAGGCATCTTGCAACCAAAGAGCTTTAACCAATTTAATGGCAGCAATTGATTCAGCCGCAGTAGCAGCTAAAGCCCCTTCTTGTTTGCGTTGCTTTAATGAGGACTCTTTAATTTTTTGGCTGAGGCGATTGGTGACTAACCAAAATAACGGTAAAGTCAGCAGTGAGAGGAGGGTGAGGCTAGGATTCATCCATAACATCACCCCAATCATAGTAAACAGACTGAGAATACTGACTACTAAGGGTAATGCAGCCGTAATCATAATCTCTTGTAGACGACTGGCATCACTACTAACACGAATAATTAAATCACCGCTACGGGCTTGGGTATGATAGGACAAAGACAAATTTTGCAGATGACAATATAAATGATGACGCACTTTACCCATAACGCGACTACCGACGGTAGCCAATCCTACGGTACTCCAGTAAGCAGCAAAAGCGCGTAATCCTGTAAATATCAGGAATGCAACTGCGGAAAGTGTTAATAACGTAATCGGTTCTAAATTTGCAATTATGGGAATATTGGTTGGTTGATGATTGGGGATGAGAACATAGTCAAATACAAACTTGAGTGGCCAAGGTTCTAGTACCCGTAGTCCTACATCTGTAATCAGAGCGATCGCCGAAACTAATAGGAGTCCGTAGTGGGGGCGAATGTAAGGCCAGAAATAAACCAGAATGCCCCAAAGACCAGGAATAGCTTTTTTGAGGGATTTTGCCATTTTATAGTTTTAAATCCCCATAGAGTCCCGCTATATGCAGAATTTGTTGAGCTACATCATTCCAGGTATGATTTTTGATCACCTTTTGACGTGCAGCTTGTCCGAGACTGTGACGGAGAGAAGGCGATCGCCACAATTTTTCTAATGCTTCTGCTAGAGCGATCGCATCCCCCGGAGGACAAAAAATACCATTAACTTCCGGTTCAATTAAATCTACTAATTGTCCAATTTTACTCACAACCACAGGCAAACCAGCCGCCATATATTCATAAACTTTCAAAGGTGAAAAATAAAAATCTGATTGTGCTGGATAAGGTGCAACAGCAACATTCATTTTTGCTAAAAATTGCGGAACTTGATCAGGATTTACCGCACCAGTAAATTCAATACAATCATCTAATCCAAGCACCGATAATTCAGCCTGAATATTTTCCCTTTCTGGACCATCACCAACAATTAAAAGTCGGGATTGGGGAACTTTTTGGTGTAATTGAGCAAAAGCTTCTGTGAGAATTGATAACCCATGCCAAGGTTTGAATGTCCCCACAAATCCCACAGTAAAATCTTCTGATTCAGCAGCAACATTAAGATTAGAAAACCTGTCAGGATTAACCCCATTAGGAATTACATAAATTTTTTCAGCATCTACATACTTGATTAAATAGGTTTTTACTTCCTCCGAAACCGCAATTACAGCAGCAGCAGCTTCAAAAACCCGACTTGCTACCATTTCAGCACTATCAACATCAATCAAACCCCGATATTTTATTTGTTCTTTAATCAAAGGAGAATTCACCTCTAATATTCCTGGAATACCTCTTTTTTGGGCAAATTCCATCGCGCTATAACTCCACAGAGAATAACGCTCATAAATCAGATCAATATTTCCCAAACCCTGTAAATTTAAACGTAAATCCTCATTAATTCCCAAAGCTATTTTTTCCCTAACTTCTATTTCTACCTTGGGAATATAAGGCAATTTATGAACAATAATATTAGCTAAATCTATTGGTGGTGTTCCCCCAATTCTAGTAGCCAACAATTCAACCTCACTACCTTGTTTTTCTAATGCTCGTATCACCTCCTGAACATGAATAGAACAACCTTTTTTCCCAAAAACAGGAATCCCCAAATCAGCACAAACATAAGCAATTCTCACCTGCAAACCTCCTCTGCGCCTCTGTGTCTCTGCGTGCAAAATAACTCCCGTAAAACTGCGGTATTACTATCAACATCAAACTCAGACTCAATTAACTTTCTAGCCTGACTAGACAACCGCACCCGCAAAGCTGAATCAGTGATAAGTTCTTGAAGTGAAATAGCCAACTTTTCAGGATGATTTTGTGGCACAATTAACCCAGTTTCACCATGACGCACCACTTCAGGAATACCCGTGATATTTGTACTTACACAGGGTGTTCCTAATGCCATTGCTTCTAGTAAAACAGTAGGCAGTCCATCCCGGTTGCCATCTTTACCAACTACATAAGGTGCTGCAAACACAGCCGCTTTTTGTACCATTTTAAATACTTCATTTTGGGGATGTGGACCGACAATTTCCACACAAGATGACAATTCTAAATCTTGAATTTGTTGTTTTAATACTATTTCTAATGAACCTAGACCAACAATTTGACATTGAAACTCACAATTTCTCTGTTTCAAAATGGCACAAGCATCAATTAAAATAGATAACCCTTTTTTTTCAACTAACCGACCAACGGAAATAATTAAAGGTGGACGTTGAGCAGGTGAAGAATATTGTAATCTTCCTAAATTCAAACCATTATAAATACGTTTAATTTGCTGTGCAGCTTGAGGATATTTTGTTTGTAAATAATTGAGGTTGTAGTCACTGACAGTTACCACCGTAGCAGCATCCTGTAGTTTACGTTCCATGTCTGTAAATTCCACACTTTCATGAAAAATGTCTTTAGCATGAGCCGTGAAAGTGTAGGGAATACCTGTAAAATGGGATGCTAATCTGGCTACACTGGTAGCTACAGTGCCAAAATGGGCGTGTAAATGAGTAATACCTTTGAGTTTTACTTCTCGTGCTAACCATGCAGCTTGGTAGACTGTGCTGGCCTGTTCACCTTCAGCAATGGCCAATTTTGACCAAAAACCGGGAATAATTTGGTTAGCTTCTTGTAATTCTGCCCAAAAATAGCTGGCTGCTGTAGGTGCAAGACTATTGAGAGATGGACTGACACGGCCTTGAATTGGTTTTTTAATGTAGTTTACAGACGCTCTTACTTGAGAAATAATATTTTGAAAATGACTGTCGCTAGGTGGTCTTAAAGCGAAAATTTCAATTTTTAATCCTGCTGCTTCATGGGCTAAAATTTCATTGACAATAAATGTTTCAGAATAGCGGGGATAACGTTTGAGAACATAACCAACTGTGGGCATAATTCGTAATTTAATATTTGGCTTGGCGTTGCTGATTAAAAGTATGAATTTATCTTTTTATTGCTTTTTTAAGAAGCTTGTTTTGATGGATTATGAACAGGTATGAGTATTTCGCCTATAAATTGAGCAATTTGGTTGAGTCCGTTGAGGTTAACACAATTACGAATTTGTGGAGCTTTATTGTCTTGTGCTAACCAATCTGTCAATGCTTGAGGTGTGAGGTTTTGAGGATGTAGCATATCTACTAAACCGAGTGACTGTAAGCGTTCTGCTCTGACAAACTGCTCTTGACGGGGTGTAATACGGGGAACAATGAGCGATCGCTTTTGAAATGATAGTAATTCACAGGTTGTATTGTATCCACCCATTGCAATTATTCGGTCTGCATGATTTATTAACAGTGTTGGCTCTGGTAAGGATTTCAATACTCGTAAATTATCGCGTTGAACTGCTAATTTTTGTAGTCTTTTGTGTACCTCTGGTGGCATAAATGGTCCAGTTAAGATGATGCCATTCATATCTTGTGGTAGTTTTGCACTGGCAAAGGTTTCTGCTAATTTCTCTCCATCCTGTCCACCACCGACTAAGCATAATGCAAATTTTCCTGATGGCAAATTTAAGGATTTAAACGCCTGAATACTTTCAATATCAGTAAATTTAAGGCGATGACGTTGGTCAATATAACCGGTGTAGCGAATTTTATCAACTGTCTGAGGTTGAAAATTATATTCCCTAACTACATCATAAATAGCCGGATCTCCATACACCCAAACAGCATCATAATAAGTTTGAATGGCTTCTTCATTAGCCATGCGTTTCCAGTCTCTCTGCACAGATATGGGTTTGTCTAACACATCTCTTAAACCTAAAATGCAGCGTGTTTTTTCTTGGGTATGCAAGTAATTCAGTGTTGGTTCTAGTTCTCCAACTGCACCTCTGGGGACATTATCAACAATGAAAATATTAGGTTGAAAACTTTTGATCGTGGTCAGAATAACTTGCGATCGCAGTGTAATAATTTCTTGTAATGATAAATCTAATCTTTTTGCTTGATATTGACTATCAATATTTTTATACAAAGCTGGTAAACTCAAAAAATCAACCCCTGAAGGTATGGGTAAATTACTTCCATCCTGTATTCCACTAATCATTAAGATATCGATGTCTAAAGGCGAATATCTTAATGTTTGGGCAATTAATAAGTTACGGCGTTTATGTCCCAATCCCATTGTGTCATGGGAATAGAAAACAATGCGCCACTTACGATGATTTTGAGGCAAGTTTTTACCTGTCTCTGAGTCCTCTTTGGTCACTGTTACTCCTAATCTTCTAGAGCAAACTAATTTGGTATATTTAATTCATAGACAACCTAGTCAATATCTTGAGAAAGATTATAGTTAATTCTGGACTGGTTAACTACAGCAAGGATACCAACTTCTCTACGGACAATTGTTACTACGAATCATAATGTTACTGAGTTAGATGGATTTCAATAGTTGATAGTATCAGATCATCAAGAATTAGGAAGACTAACATTTGCACAGAAACACCAAATAAATACTCCTGTAAGCAAAACACAGAGAACCCCAGTTAAACCAGCTAGGGGTTTTTGATTTTTACCAGTTAACCATTCTGAGGCTTTACCAGTGTAGGTTATTAATCCCGCTGTATCTATGGTAGCGATCGCCCAGATCCAACCTGCATGGAGTCCCCAAGCTATCCCTAAATTATTGCTATCAGCTATTCTGGCCACTACCAACACCATTCCCATCAGCCATAAACCAGGTAATTGAGGTATGGTTTCTTGTTGTTCCCAAACTAAATGTAGTAAAGCAAAAATCAAACTAGAAATAACAGCAGCTAACCAAATCGGGTAATCTTGGTCTAAAGTAGTCAGTAAAAAACCCCGAAACACTAACTCTTCTATCCCTCCGACAAACAAAGCTACCGCAGAAATTGGTAGCAAAATACCGGGAATTAATTTGATATTGGATGTTTCTAGATAGCACCAACCTAACCAAAATTGGCAGGTAAACACCATGATTAGCCCCAATATACCCAAACCCAAACCTAGGAATAGGGAAGCAAAAATCGAAAAATTCCTAACTAATCCCTCATCGGCAAAAGATCCAAATCCTAACCAATTGAACCCCCAAATAATTAGAGGTGCTAATAAATAGAGAGATACTAATAAAGGTATTTTTTGCTCTGGTTGTAAGGATTTATTAATCTGCAACTTCAATACTGAGGCAGATATCACTGCCAATGGCAACCAAAATATTGCCCAAACCATAAAAAAAGCCATGACAACGAACACTACTGGCGCATTTTTTAAAAACACCAGTAATGTCTGGACAGATGGCTCTAGAAGTGATAGAAAAAAGTGTGGAAAAATCACGATATATAGTCAGATAAGATAGGGTATTTTGGCAATCTTCCAAAACCCTACCAGAATTTATGACTCATCGTCCAAAATATCAAATCGTATTTTGTTGTCAACAAAGCCTCAAACTACAAATACTGTTTATTTGTAAAAGTAGGGAAAAGCCAATATACATTTACTGACAACTGACCCCTACTTTTTAGAGAAATTTACTCCTCTTCATTTTCCAAATCAGCTTCATCAGAGTCTAGGTCTGAAGAAGTCAATTTTTTGTCACTTTCACCTAGTTGAATTAAGTGAATATGCTTGTAACCGAGCCGAATTTCAAATTCATCTCCTGGTTTTAAACCCATTGCTTTTGTATAGGTAGCACCAATGACAATTTGACGATTTTGATGAACACTTACCCGATATGTCGGTTCGCGGCCACGTCCATCTTTAGGTGATTCTGGGCTGAGAGGAATACCTCTTGCTGCCAATAAAGCATCATAAAAATCTGTCAGATTAACACGTACCTGTTGATTCTTTGTAACTGTGTAATAGCCACACTGTCTAGCTCTTTCACGACGTGGTAAATGAGAAAGCTCTTTTACTTTATTTAGTAGTGCTTTTCCAGTTAATAGTGGATATTCGGCGGTTGCAGTTTCAGTCATTATGCTCAAAATTTCCTTAATCTCTTCAAGCTGAACATTAATGTAGCCTTACGTTCTGTATCTGACTTTTTAGCCAATTAACAGAGCTACTAAAGACTGTGGGGTGAGGCGTGAATTCCTGCGAATAAGATCAAACCTAGTATCTCCTTCAATGGTTATCCATATTAGATTCAGAGATCCTGGTGATCACAGAAATTTATTCCATTGATTTTACGGTACTTTTAACCATCATTCGCCATGAAAAAAAGGAGTATTTTATCTTTTGGCGCTTTTGTAGTGGTTTATTTTTAAGCAACCTTTACAAATCAGGTTAGTTCTACTCCAAAAAAGTCGTAGATACAATAAATAGCAGGTCTTTCACTTTCGGACTACCCTTTTCTTGTTCTTGATTTGTAGGTTTGTACCCACTCGTCATCCCAAGCTTAGGACAGTATAGTATTTGCTTATGGTCTCACAGACATACACCCTTTTGTCTTGCCATAGAGACTTGAATTTTCATGTCTCTCGATTACGAATCAACAAAGTAGTACCCGTCGTACTTCTACAGCCTTTGGTACTGGTTTTGTGAATTCATAATTTCATATTAAATACTATCATGGATTAATAATAGCAAAATATTTGTTTAATTTAAAATTCAATTTAAAAATATTTTTTTTCTGATCACTGCAAATAGGAAGGTAAAAAGAGCAAGAGATTTTACTCTCCCATGATCGGATCATCACTGTAGAGTCTAGGAGTTGATAAAAATTTATATAATTGAGAGCAACTGTTTTGAGTAGGTTACTTAAAATTAGGTTTTCTTGATTGGAGATCAAAGGAAAAGCTGCTGAGGCTTTTCACCCAGTTTATTGGCAGAAGGTAAAATATCAAAGATGATTACCCAATTTTGCATAGCAGAAGAATTAATTTACCACATCTATCTCCTGCTTAATAGTGATCGCCAGAAAATTATCCTCTGATTTAACACTTCTATATATTTAAGAAATTTTCACTTCGCTATGGCTTGAAGACAGTTTACAAATATGACTAGACTAAAAACTCTGGTTTAATGAAAAAGTCTTTTCGTAACAACGCAGTATGACGTAAATCATAGCGCAGGAGTCAGAAGGAAGACCCGAAAAAGTTGTCATAATCATGGAAAATATGCAAAAGTTTTGGAGTTTTTATCCTATCCCACCTTCTTGAGCAAGTTGGTTGTGAAGATAAATTGCACCAACTGCACATCTGCAACTAGAATTTTAATGGTTATGACCTAGAATTATTAGTGCCTCCAGCCTCAATTTACGACTTCTGGCTCAATTAAAGCAACTTTAGAATTTGGTTAGTGATAATGGAAGTTATTTTTAAGATTATTCGGCAGCAACAAAATTCTACACCTGTTGTCCAAACCTATCCTTTACAGGTAGAACCAGGAAATACAATCCTTGATTGTCTAAATCGAATTAAATGGGAACAGGATGGAACTCTAGCATTTAGGAAAAATTGTCGCAATACCATTTGTGGTAGTTGTTCTATGCGAATTAATGGCCGTTCAGCTTTAGCCTGTAAGGAAAATGTAGGTAGTGAATTAGCCAGATTAGAAAAAATTTCCTCGCCAGAGACAAATCATACCACTGACGAAATCACAATTGCGCCTTTGGGCAATATGCCAGTGATTAAGGATTTAGTTGTGGATATGACCAGTTTTTGGGATAACTTGGAAGCCGTTACACCTTATGTGAGTACAGCAGCAAGACAAGTACCAGAAAGAGAATTTTTGCAAACACCTCAAGAGCGATCGCTCCTCGATCAAACTGGTAATTGTATTATGTGCGGTGCTTGTTATTCAGAATGTAACGCTCGCGAAATCAATCCTAATTTTGTTGGTCCCCATGCTTTAGCTAAAGCCTATCGCATGGTAGCTGATTCCCGTGATAGTGACACAGAAAATCGCTTAGAAACCTACAACGAAGATACTCAGGGAGTTTGGGGTTGTACTCGTTGTTTTTACTGCGACTCAGTTTGTCCCATGGAAGTAGCACCCCTAGAACAAATTACCAAAATTAAACAGGAAATTCTTGACCGCAAACAAGCCAGCGATAGCCGTTCCATTCGTCACCGTAAAGTATTAATAGATTTAGTCAAAGCCGGTGGTTGGATTGATGAACGTCAATTTGGGATTCAGGTAGTTGGTAATTATTTCCGCGACTTAAAAGGATTATTGAGCCTTGCACCTCTGGGTTTACGGATGCTTGTCCGGGGTAAATTTCCCCTCTCCTTTGAACCATCAGAAGGGACTGAGGAAGTGCGATCGCTCATTGAATCAGTTAAACAGGTGACAGATGACAGGTGAGAGGTTACAGGTTACAGGTCACAGTTTTAGAAGAAGGAAAAAAGGGGCAAAAGCCAAGAATTCTTGATTTTGAATTGGTATTACTTTGGTTCTTGGGGGATATTTAATTTCTGACCAAAACGATCATAAAGCAGAATATCCCATTGCCCATTATTATTAAACTCAAATGCAATCCTACTCCCATCAGCACTAATTGTAGGATTGCGGATTTCAGATTGCAAATTAGCAGTTAAATTTCGTGATTGTCGTGTTTCCCTATCATAGAGAAAAATAGCAGGTCGTCCCTGACGACTAGCTGCAAATACAACAAAACGTCCATCTTCACTGACAGAAGGATGGTCAGCAATAGTATCAAAAGAATTTAAACCCGGTAAATCAATTAAATTCCGTGCTACAGAATCAAACATATATATGTCTTGAGTCCCACGACGGTTGGTAGTAAAAACAATATATCTTCCTGAAATTTGCGGATTTAACTCAGAAGCCAAACTGTTGAGACTCCGTCCACTAGCATCGAATGGATAACTTAATATACGCGGATAGCCAAAACAACCACTTAATAAACCTGAGCTTAAAAATAAAAGAATTGATAATTTGTAATTAGTCATTGGTCATTGGGCATCGGGCATTGGTCATTGGTCATTGGGCATTGGGCATTGGGCATTGGGCATTGGGTTATTCATCTTCCCCAGCTTTCCCTGCCTTCTGAATTTTTAATTATTCACCGTTTTACCATCAGGAATATCTAATTCTACAGTTGGACCACGATCTAAAACTTCAATATCCCATCTGCCACGTCTAGCAGACTCAAACACAACATAACGACCATCAGAACTAATATCAGGATTTCTGAGCCAACCACGATAGCTAGGAGTGAGAATTTGGGACTTTTGCAAAGCACGATCATAAAGAGCTACCACAGGTCTACCTTGGTCACTCGTTAAATAACAAAGATAACGACCGGTGTAACTAAGACTAGGACTTTCTGCAATTGTCTCACGCCGATTTAAGCCCGGAGTAGAAATGAAACTTTGAGCTTCCAAATCATACAACAATAACTGTTGATTAGCATTACGATTAGAAACAAAAGCTAAAAAGCGTCCGTTTCCGCTCAAAGCTGGTTGCTCCTCAGTATAACGACTGTTCAGGGAAGAAACCCCAATAGGAATATCACCAGCACCACAGGACACGAGTAAACTAGCAAAACTAAAAATCAGGCTCCAATGAACAGGTTTTTGGAGCCACAAAATCGCCGTAAATTTTCTCACATCAAACGTTTTCCGTCAGCCTTGAAACTACCATCAGCCCAAAGTTTTAAATATCATCAAAGTCATTGGAATTATTAGTATCCTCTGGAGAATTGTCAATTGGTTTATATGGTACATAATCAGTAGGGATAGCCTCATCATCTTCTCTGTTTCTACGAGAAGTCGAATCAGAAGATGGACGGCGTTTTCTGGGTCTTGGAGTTACATCATCCTGGGTACTTTCTGGACGAGAAGGTCTGTTATTACGGCGACGAGGTGATTTTCTGACTTCTTCTTGGGGACTTTCCCAATCATCAACTTCCCTAGAAACAGCACCCCAATTTTCTGATTCAATATTAACATCGGGGCTACTTACGGAACGCCTAGAACTTGTACGTCGTTTCCTTTCTGTGGTTTCTGGTTTTTCTCTGCTAGTACGACGTTCTGTCCGACGAGGGGGTTGTTCTTCATAGTAACTATCGCGATTGGGGCGATCATCTCTACTACCACGAATCCTGGGGCGTGGGGGAATATCTTCTTCTTCGTCTTCGTAATAAGGTAGAGGTTCTAAATCTGCATCCATCTCCGCTTGATAGTTGCGGCGTTCAGAGTAGGAATATTTTCTGCTGACTTCTCGTTCATCATCCACAATGGGAGTGTTACGTTTTGCTTGTTGAGTAGCAATACTCCGTAGACGAATACTTTCCACAGCAAAAAATACTGTAGAACCAACTAACAACAACTGATTAAATTGCAAAATTGGATCAAGTCTCCATCCTTGAAAGATGAGAATAAAACCGCACAGTAAACCCACTGCCGCAAAAAAGATATCTTGATCTCGTGACAGTTCTGGACGTACAGTGCGGAGAAAATACAGTGCTGCCCCAGCTACAGCCAGAAAAATTCCTAGTACACTGGCTGAGTTCGCCCCAAAATTTACCTGAGCCAAAACACTGGCTGAGTTCAGCCCAAAATTAATCATTGCTCTTTTCCTAATATCAAATCTATGTTAGCGAGTCACAATTAAAATCACTATTTTAACTATTGACAATATATTTAAGCTTCAAAGCATCCGGTAAAGAAGCTCTGAAGCTATTTACCATTTTTGGTGATTGGTAGTTGGTGATTGGTAGTTGGTGATTAGTAATTGGTAATTGGTAAAACTTTTACCTGTCACCTGTCACCTGTCACCTGTCACCTGTTTTCTGTAACTTAGTCACGTTGGATTTTATCTTTCTGGCTGATGAAAATCAAACCAACGGTGGCAGGGATAACAACAATCGCAGTACCCCAAAGTAGACTCCAAAGAAAATTTGCTAAAGAGGGTGTCATAGTTTTCAACCTTTTTTTTTACATAGTTCATTTTAATTTTAATGGTGTATCAGTTCCTTGAGAAGCTATGAAAACTTTTCAGTTGCTATTTTCCTGTGAAAGAAATTGACAGCATTTAGTTAAGATAAGAAGGAGAATGCTTTACAAAGCTTAAAATTTTCTAGATTCCACTCCTATTTGTTGATTTTTTTACAGACAGTAAATTAAAGCCATGACTGGTGTTAACTTGACTTCTTGGATTCTTGGCCCCATTTTGGGCGTGATGATTTTCTTGTTTATTTTCCGCATCATTCTCACTTGGTATCCCCAAGCTAATCTTAATCGCTTACCTTTTAGTCTGATTGCTTGGCCAACTGAACCTTTTTTAGTGCTGTTGCGGAAGATAGTACAACCTATTGGCGGCGTTGATATTACCCCCATTATCTGGGTAGGTATTTTGAGTTTAATCAGAGAAATTTTACTAGGCCAGCAAGGATTACTGACCATGATGGCGCGTGTTGGTTAGGGTGTAGGGCGTAGGAAAAGGTTTATAACTCAATCACCAATCACCAATCACCAATCATTGCAATTTCATGTCTTGGACAAAACTGGTGTAAACGTTACCTTGTAAAAACTGGGCGTTTTCCATGATTTTTTGGTGAAATCCAATGGTCGTGGGTAGTCCAGTAATTGCACATTCTCTCAAAGCTCGTTTCATGCGGTTAATAGCTGTGGATCTGTCGGGACCCCAAACAATTAACTTGCCGATCAGGGAATCATAATAAGGGGGAATTTGATAATCTGTGTAAACATGAGAATCAATCCGTACACCAGGGCCTCCAGGTGGAAGATAGCCGCTAATTTTGCCAGGGGAGGGACGAAAATCATGATCTGGGTCTTCGGCATTAATGCGGCATTCAATGGCATGACCTCGTAATATTACTTGGTCTTGGCTTAATTTGAGTCTTTCTCCTTGAGCAATACGGATTTGTTCAACTAACAAGTCAACACCAGTTACCATTTCTGTGACTGGATGCTCAACTTGTATCCTGGTGTTCATTTCCATGAAGTAGAATTGACCGTGTTTGTCTAAAAGAAATTCGATAGTTCCTGCGCCTGTGTAATTGATGAATTGGGCGGCTCGAACTGCTGCTTGTCCCATTTTTTGCCGCAGTTCTTCGTCGAGGGCGGGACTGGGAGCTTCTTCTAATAATTTTTGGTTACGGCGTTGAATTGAACAGTCTCTTTCTCCTAAGTGAATGACGTTACCGTAGGTATCTGCCAAGATTTGAAATTCTATGTGCCGTGGCCGTTCAATGAATTTTTCTATGTAAACGCCGGCGTTACCAAAGGCTGCTCCTGCTTCTCCTTGGGCAGCATGGAATAGTTTGGTAAATTCATCTTGAGAGCGGACAAGCCTCATTCCCCTTCCACCACCACCAGCTGTGGCTTTAATCATAACAGGGTAGCCGATTTCTTTGGCGATCGCTAATCCTTCTATTTCTGTTTCTACTAACCCATCACTACCCGGAACTGTGGGAACTCCAGCTTTTTGCATGGTTTCCTTGGCAGTAGATTTATCCCCCATGAGGCGAATAGCTTCTGGCGTTGGTCCAATAAAAGCAATTTTATGATCTGCACAAATTTCTGCAAATCTGGCATTTTCTGCTAAAAAACCATAACCAGGATGAATAGCCGTCGCGCCACGCGTTAAAGCAGCTGCAATAATGTTAGGAATATTCAGATAACTTTTACTACTAGCTGGCTCACCAATACAAACTGCTTCATCAGCTAGTTGTACGTGCAAAGCATTCCGGTCAACAGTGGAGTGTATGGCAACTGTAGCAATTCCCATTTCTTCACAGGCGCGGAGAATGCGAAGAGCTATTTCTCCCCGATTAGCAATTAAAATTTTGTCAAACTTCATTTTCTAGCTGTGATATTAGTACCAGTAGATTGTCATTCTCTCCCATCTCGTTAAAATAAAGCTGTCGCATTACTGTAAATTCTTGCAAATTTATCAAGAGGCAGAAGAAGATTTATCATCTAATTCCCAATTAATCAATTTTCTACACCCTAAACTCTATTCAGTATTCCCTGATTAAAACATTTGGGAAAAAATTTGTGGGAAAAATTTTCTAAAATCTTTTCCATCATCAAATTTTTATGCTATATTGTTTTCTTAGACAACCGTGCGGATGTGGCGGAATTGGTATACGCGCACGCTTGAGGTGCGTGTGGCTTTGCCTTGCGAGTTCGAGTCTCGCCATCCGCATAAGTTATGTATTAATTTGTGCGGCATCCATTTTATTTTGGCTGCTTCTGAAGGTGTAAGTTGAATCTGGGTTCAGCCTACACCTTATCATTATAAGCATGGTTAAGATTAAATATACTATACTAATAATTAGATTGATCCACACTAATACAATTTAAATCCTTTACTATTACCATAAGTAACTTTCTTAAACTTGACCTGATTACTACCAGGATTATAAATAGTATAAGTAGCTTCACCAGGATTGCGTCCAACATTACCGACTCCAATTATTTGACGGGGTGTAATAGTAGTTGTTTGCGGGGAAATTTGGTGATCAAGAGTGGTAACTTCACTGGTAACAGAACCACCTTGTAATTGATATTGAAAAGTTAAACCAGAACGACCACAAAATAAATTATTGGCTTGCATGCGTGAGAGTCTATCTAACATTTGAATAGGAGGAGTTTCTGGTGTAAGTTCATCGCTGACACCTACAGTTGAACCATGAATCAATAAACAATCTAATTCAAAAAAACCAAAATCTAAATTTCTCAACCATTGAACAGTTTGACGAGAAACAGAATCCCAAAGCATTTTTACAGTATCACCCCCATATTTTGCTAATAAATCAGGAACATTCCCACTAGGACCTAAACCATGTAAATTTAAACATTGTTCTTCCCACCACCCCTTACAAATGATCGGTTGTAATTCACCACGACGGGGAGATTTTACCCTTGCTATTAATTGTTCACATTCTTTGGTGGGTCCAACTAAATCACCCAAAATATATAAAGCATCTACATAACGTTGACGCTTAATATCTGCCATGACAGCTTCGTAAGCTGCTAAATTTCCATCAATTCCACTCAAGATAATCCACATAATTTTCGATAATAATTCAAAATCCAGATTTTATAATTCCCCAATTATCTTACCTTGTACAAACATGAGTAGGGTCATCTGCTTTTTCGGCAAATTCTAAACCTTGTGATAAACGCCAAGCAAAAATTTTAGGTAGTCCTTTTTCAATGATTGCTGCACAGGTTTTTTGATAATTATAAGTAACTTCTCTCAAACTAACTGCTTGAGTTTCATCATCATAAATTACATAGGTTGCATTTGGTCTACCATGTCGAGGTTCTCCTACAGAACCCACGTTAATAATGCGTTTGACGGGAGATGTGAAGCTAATTTCCTGTGATATTGTTTGACTATCAACTGTTGCTTGTATATTACCAGTGTTTAAAGTTCTGACATAGGGTACATGAGTATGTCCACAAAATAGGGTATCTGCACCCGTAGACAGCACCCTTTCTAAAGCTGTAAAGGCATCAATTTCGGGTAATAAATATTCATGATTACTATGGGGACTACCATGTACAAAAGCTAAATTTTTCCATTGTAAACTGTAGGGTAAATTAGCTAAAAATTCACGGTTTTCGGGGTGAACTTCTTGATTAGTCCATTCATGAGCTTGAAGACCTCTTTTTTCTGCTAATAATGAGGGATAACTACAATCACAAGCATTTAACCCTTCTACTATATCTTCATCCCAACAACCAACACAGGTAGGAATATCTAAAGAGCGAATTTGGCTAATAACAGCGTTGGGATGGGGTCCATATCCTACTAAATCACCAACACAAAAAATTTTTTCTGCTTTTTGCTGATCAATGTCTAATAATACAGCATCTAAGGCTTCATAATTACCATGAATACATGATATAACGGCTATTTTCATACTATTTGACCCTCTGATAAAATTTGTTTGACTTGTTGTTGATATTGCAAAATCATGGCTTCAGATAAACAACAATCTGATAATGTTGTTTTTAATGCTGATTCATCTAGGTTTTTACCTGATAATTCTAATCCATTAAAACGGTCTGGTCTACCTTCTAAATATCTAGGTAAATTCAATTCTAGAAAATCTATTTGGGGAGTACCTGCAACAAAATCACAGTAAATGGAACGTCCATCATTGACATCAAATATTCCTTTAGCACGGGTTACTTCTCCATAAGCTCCATGAGTTATTTCATACCAAAATTCTTCTAAACTGGTTTCATCAATAACTTGACCAGTTGTACAAACTCGCCAGATATTTTCTATGGTTTTATGTTCTGCTGGTGTACCATAGATAATTTCATCAGCCCAGATATCATATTCATGGTTTTTATCACCTGGTGCTATGATAGCGATCGCTCGATATTTTAGATTATCTAATATTGATGATACAGATTTTAATTCTAAATAAGAACCTAACTCTAAATATAATCTATCAGCTTCTGGTAGTTGATGAAAAAAATTTAATTCGTCACCATCTCCAAATACATTGATCTCAGGAAATTCCACCTTGATTCTATGTTGATCTATGGTAACATTGCCTGTACCGGGGCTAAAGTAAATTACTTTTTCCTTAGACTTAATATTTCTGATTTCTTCACAGATGTAAGTGGTTTTTCCTACTCCTGAACAGCCAGCAATAGCTGTAATTATTTGCTTATTCATATTGGTAATTGTTGATCAAATAAGTAGGGTGGGGAATGCCCACCTGAGATCAGTTTATGATAACTCGATTGTGTGTTTAATATTCAGACTTTGATCAAAGAGATTATTACCCAAAATATGCTTTATGTCGAATTAAATTCATGAACTCTTCACGGGTTCTTGCATCTTCGGAAAACACACCACGCATTGCACTGGTAACAGTCCAAGAACCAGGTTTTTGTACTCCTCTCATAACCATACACATATGAGTTGCTTCTACTACTACTGCAACACCATGAGGTTTGAGTAAACCTTGGAGTGCATCAGCAATTTGTACAGTCAGACGTTCTTGTACCTGCAAACGTCTTGCATACATTTCACAAATGCGGGCAATTTTTGATAAACCAATGACTTTACCATTAGGAATATAAGCTACATGAGCGCGGCCAATGATTGGTAATATGTGATGCTCACAGGAACTAAAAATATCAATGTCTCGCACTAACACCATTTCATTCGCATTTTCTGTAAACACTGCTCCATTGAGCAATTCATCTAAGGATTCATGATATCCTTTGGTCAGAAATTGTAAGGCTTTAACCACTCTTTTAGGGGTATTTTGTAATCCTTCCCGATCAGGATTTTCTCCTAGTCCAATCAGCAATTTTCTCACAGCTTGCATCATTTCTGCTTCTGTGACTTTTGGTTGTTGCTGAGTAGATATAAATGACAAATCTTGAGGATTAGAATTTAGATCAGGTCGGGTTGATAAAGTCATTGTTTTTGGTTGAATAAATTATTGATGGATAAATTTTGTGATATTTATTGATGCTTATTCAGCATAATAAACAATTATTGAGGTTTGTGTAAATTTCCTCTTTTTCTAAGTTTTTACCAATAAACACTATCTGATTTTTGGGTGGTGTTGGCCATTCATCAGCGTGTAAGCTGTAGCGTGGTCCACTCAGTTGGAAAATGTGGCGCAGTTCACTATCACTAAACCATAAAATCCCCTTGGATCTGAATACTGTTTGGGGCATTTTTTCCGTGAGAAAAGTTTCAAATTTATGCACGTTAAATGGTCTATCTGCTTGGAAAGATATGGATATAAAACCATCATTCTCTAAATGGGGAGAGTGATGATCATGATGATGGTGTTCGTGATTTTCTTCTATATGATTGGAGATATATTCATTTTCTGGTGTGAGATTGACGCTTAAAATTAATGGTAAGGGAACTTGACCATATTGAGTATGTAAAATTCTGGCTGCACTTTTCACATCATAGATAAAGTTTTCTACTGATTTAATTTTTTCTGGTGTCACTAAGTCGGTTTTGTTCAGTAGAATCATATCGCCGTAGGTAATTTGTTGTAAAGCTGCGTCACTTTCAAAATGATCTTCATTAAATGTTTCGGTATCTACTACGGTGATGATTGAATCTAGGGTGGTTAAGTCTTTTAATTCTGTTCCTAGAAAGGTTAAAACTATTGGTAGTGGGTCAGCAACTCCAGTGGTTTCAATGACTAAATAATCTATTTTTTCTTCTCTTTCTAAAATTCGATAGACTGCATCAACTAAACCATCATTGATAGTGCAGCATATACAGCCATTGCTAAGTTCTACCATGTCTTGATCTACGGTTACTAGCAATTGGCTGTCAATATTAATATCACCAAATTCATTGACGAGAACTGCTACTTTTAAATCTTGTTTATTTTGCAGAATTTGATTGAGAAGTGTGGTTTTTCCACTGCCTAAAAATCCGGTGATGATTGTGACTGGCATTCCTTGTTTGGGAATTTCCATGACTGGGTTTGTAGTGGGTAATGTTAATTGAGTCATGATTTTTCTTATGGTTGATTCATCTATAATGATAATCATTATCAATATAGCACACAAAATTTTTCAGGACAAAAATTATCTGGGACTTATGCACTGTAAAAATTAATTATGGTATGAGTTCACCCCTCCCCATAAACATGGGGGTCTAAGAATGGCTCTATTTCCCCTTTTTCAAGGGGGACTAAGGGGGGAGCAGTATTGGGTAGGTATCTAAGTCACATCAGCATCAAAGCCACCTCTTTAGCAAAGTAAGTGAGAATTAAATCTGCACCAGCCCGCTTCATACTGATTAATGATTCTAAAATCACCTTTTTCTCATCTATCCAGCCATTGGCAGCAGCAGCCTTGATCATCGCATACTCACCGCTAACGTTGTATGCTGCAACTGGTAAATTTGTATTTTGTTTAACTTGATGAATGATATCTAAATAAGCTAGGGCAGGTTTAACCATGACAATATCTGCACCTTCAGCAATATCTAATTCAACTTCTTTTAAAGCCTCTTTACTATTCCCCGCATCCATTTGATAGGTTTTTTTATCACCAAATTTGGGGGCTGAGTCTAAAGCATCCCGAAATGGACCATAGTAAGCTGAGGCATATTTAGCAGAGTATGCCAAAATACCAACATTAATATAACCTTGATTGTCTAAAGCTTGACGAATTGCCCCTACTCTACCATCCATCATGTCAGAGGGAGCAACAAAATCAGCGCCGGCATGAGCCTGAGACAGTGCCATTTTGGCTAATATTTCCACGGTGGGATCATTTAAAACAGAACCGTTTTCATCCACTAAACCATCATGACCGTGTGTTGTGAAGGGATCAAGGGCAACATCAGTAATAATGATGATTTCGGGAACGGCTTTTTTAATAGCTTTAACTGCTGTTTGTACCAAGCCTTCTGGGTTATAGCTTTCTGTACCAGTTTCGTCTTTTTGGTGTTCTGGGATAACTGGGAAAAGTGCAATAGCATTAATTCCCACCTGCGAAACTTCCGCTATTTCTTTCAGCAACAGGTCTAGAGAATAGCGATAACATCCCGGCATGGAAGGGATTTCTACTTTTTGCCCTTCCCCACTCATGACAAACATGGGATAGATCAAATCATCTACCGTTAGGTTTGTTTCTCTAACCATGTTCCGTAAGGTTTCAGTGCGACGCAGACGACGGGGACGTTGTAGGATATTCACTAGTTTTCTAGAGTTTTATCAGACAGCATACATATTTTACAATAATGATAATCGTTCTTGCCAAATATGAGCATCCAATTTTCATCCCCATCTTCTCTGATTGTGCTTTCATAGAAATAGATGAAGTTTTGCAAAATCGTTCTTTACCGATTTGGGCAAGTTTGGCGCGTATACGTACAGAGTTGTATAGAGATATTCGCCGTATTTATTGTGGTCATTCAGAAGCTTTAGAATTGGGATTTGAGCAAGCTGAACCATTTTGGGGTCGTCATTATTTGTTTTGGCATCATGGGCAGCCTCTCACCTTAATTTATGAAGTTTTTTCACCTTATTTGACCAAATATTTAGGTCAAACCCAGTTCAATGGCAATAGTAAGTAGACAGAGGTTAATGTTAAAAATTTTAAAGATGTGAAGACTTTTTCACTTAATAGACATTAAACCATTCACAACTAATGAATTAAACTAATGATTTGATCTTTGCCAACATTATTAGCAACCATATATTGTCATGACACTACCTATTGTGTCTAGTCTAATGAAGAAAAAAAAGCAACCATCTTTGGTGCTAACACTTTCAGTTGCGGGATTATTAATTGGAGTCGGAAGTGCTGCTTACTGGTTTTTTACTCAAGGACAGCCATTTTCTAGAAATTTACCAGTAGGTGCAAATATTATTCCTCAAGATGCTTTACTGACAATTTCCGTAACTACAGATAATCAAGAATGGGGAAAATTAAGGGAGTTGGGAACAGTAGCAACTCAAAGAGAAATAGAAAAAAATTTAACACAATTGCAAAAACGCTTTCTTACTAATAATGGTTACAATTTTGAGAAAGACATTAAACCATGGGTGGGAGATGAAGTCACAATTGCTGTTTTACCTCGTGCTATAGTTAATGATACTTCACAACCAAAATCAACTGACCAGAATATTTATAAACAGTCAATGATAATGGTTTTACCTATTAAAAAACCAGAAGTGGCTAATAGTGCTTTTATGCAAAATAAATTACAAAATCAAGGTAAATTGGTAGAGCATAAGTATCAAGGAATTACTATTACACAAAAACAAGGAAACCCTGGAGAAAAACTATCTGCGGCTGTAATTAATCAGCAATTTATGTTAATTACAGATGATATTAAAACTATGGAAAGAACTATTAATAGTTTTAAAAATCAAACATCTTTGTCAAGGTTGACAGGTTTTGCAGAAAATTTTTCTAAAATTAGTAATTATAAACCTTTTGCTCAGTTTTATATCAATGTACCAACTGCTGCTAAAATAGCGGCTCAAACTCCTAACCGAGCTTTACCAAATCAGGTACTAACACAACTTCAAAATAATCAAGGTCTGGCGGGAAATATCACCCTAGAACCACAGGGAATTAGGTTAAAAGGTGTTTCTTGGTTAAATTCTCATAGTCGGCGGGTTTTGGCGGTAGAAAATAAGGCTGGAAGTATGCAAAATCGTCTTCCTAGAGAAACTTTGATGATGTTTTCTGGTAGTAATTTAAATCATTTTTGGACAGATTACATTTCTACTTCTAAGGGAAATCCTTTAGCACCTTTCAACCCGGAGGAATTGAAAAAGAGTGTTAAATCTTTGATCAATTTGGACTTGGAGCAAGATTTACTCAGTTGGATGACTGGAGAATTTTCTATTGCAGTAATTCCTAATAGTTCAAATGATGCGACACCAGATAATTTTCGAGTGGGTTTGGTATTTATGATCAAGGCTGGTAATCCTCAAGGGGAAAGACGTAAATTGGCAGAAACTACTTTGGAAAAGCTAGATAATGTAGTTAAGAACCAATATCAATTTAAAGTAGAATCTGCTACTGTCGTTGGTAAATCTGTTGTTAATTGGATTTCACCTTTCGGGACTTTAACTGCTACTCATGGTTGGTTAGATGAAGAGTTACTTTTCTTCGTTTTAGGCGCTCCGATTACTGAAAAAATTATTACTAAACCTAATCAGACATTGGCTAGTAATTTTCTGTTTCAACAAACTGTTCCTCAAGAATTAAATCCTGCTAATAGTTTGTTTTTCTTGGATATGGAAAGGGTTGTGAATAATTTTAGTTTCAATAGAGGACTTTCTAATCAACAAGCTTTTTTGTCTGCTATAAAGACAGTTGGTGTAAAAACTGCTGTTAAAGATAATCGTAGTCAGCAGTATGATGTTGTTTTAAAGCTGAAAAAAGTTAAGAATTAACAATTAACAATTAATAATTCAGAAGTTAGGAGTAGTAAGGAAGAATTTAAGTTTTACCTATTCCCTCCTTCATGAATTATTTGATTAATTTTCAGTTTTTCTTTTCCAACCTGGTTTAATAACTTGACGACTTCTAGCAATGACTAAAGCATTATTTTCTACATCTTCTGTGACTGTTGAACCCGCAGCGATATAAACATCATTTCCTATCGTAATCGGTGCGACTAAAACACTATTAGATCCGGTTTTTGTGCGATCGCCTATTCTGGTTCTATGTTTTTTCACACCGTCATAATTAGCGGTAATTGTTCCTGCACCGACGTTAACTTGAGTTCCCGCAGTTGTATCACCTAAATAGGAAAGGTGTGCTACGTTTGTGCGATCGCCTAATTGACTATTTTTCAACTCTACAAAATTACCTATTCTACAACCAGAACCAACTTCTACATGGCCGCGTAAATGTGCATAGGGTCCTATTCTTGTTCCTGTTTCTACAAAACTATCTGTAATTACAGAATATTGCACAGTGACATTTTCAGCCAATTGACTATTTTCAATTAAACTTCCAGGTCCAATATGACAACCTGATTTAATCATTGTTTTACCTCGTAAATGGGTTTGAGGTTCAATAATTACATCTGGTTCTAATTCTACGGTTTCATCAATGGTAATACTGGCAGGATCATTCATTGTTACTCCTGCTAATAACCATTTTTCTTTGATTCTATTTTGGAGAATATCGTTAGCGTTAGCTAATTGTAATCTATCATTAATTCCCAAAATTTCTTGGTCATCTTCCACATCTACAGCCATGACTTTACCTACTTGGGTAACAGCATCAGTGAGATAATATTCTTTTTGAGCATTATCATTTTTTAAATGTGGTAAAATCTTGGCTAAATCAGACCAACGGAAACAGTAAATACCAGCATTTACACGATTATTTTCTCTCTGTTCGGGAGTACAATCTTTATCCTCAACCATTTCCTGTACAACATTATCACTATCACAAAAAACTCTACCGTAACCCTGGGGATTTGCTAAACTTGCGGTGAGAATTGTACAGGAATTTTGATTGTCTTTATGAATTCGCAAAAGATTATTTAAAGTTTCTGTTCTTAATAAAGGTACATCACCATTGAGGATTAATAAATCTCCATTGTATGCTTGTAAATGGGGAAGTAATTGTTGAATCGCATGACCTGTACCTAATTGTGAAGTCTGTTCTACAAATTCTAGTTCTGAAACATGATCTAAAGCAGTTTTTACTTCTTCTGATTTATATCCAACAATTACTAATTTTCGGGAAGGTGAAAATGGTTCAACACTTTTAATCACGCGTTCAACTAAGGATTTTCCACCCAAAGAATGTAATACTTTAGGTAGATTAGATTTCATTCTTGTGCCTTTTCCTGCGGCGAGAATTGCTACAACAACCATAATTAACTATCAGTAAATTTCAATGATCAATGTTTTTAGTATTTTTCCGATTCAGTTTCAAATCATATCAGTTAATTCCACCTTTTTTTCCATTGAGATGTAATTTCTAAAGCTGATGCTTGTTGTTCTTTTTGTCTTCGCATCACTATTATTTCAGCAGTATCACTTAATTGAGGATCACGATAAGGAACAGCAGCACGAGTTTGTAAATGTTCTATTTCCGCTGGAGAAAGAGGATAGGTATCTATAATTTCTTTCTCTCTATGTTTTGGATATGCGGCTATTGTACCAGGAGTACGTCTACCTACGGGTGTGGTAGAACCTATCACTAACCCAGCATTTACAAGTGCGGTGCGGACAGAAGCAGCACAGGAATAGGTTGCTAGTAAACCGTTTTCATGTAAACATAAAATTAAATTTTGGATAAATTCTATTGTCCACAATTGTGGACATTGAGGATGTGAAAAGGGATCAAGAAAAATAGCATCTGCCAAAAAACCAGATTCTCGTACTTTCTGAATTGTTTTTCTTGCATCACCTATTAATAATTTGGCTTGGAGGCGATCGCTTTGGTAATTGTGTTTAAAAGCTAGTGCAGTTAAAATTTTTATATACTCGTCATTCCAACCATTAAATATATCTTGATTCACCGCAGCTTTCGGGACTTCTGGATTTATTTCTAAACCTATGACTTCAACTAGACAATGAGGATTTTTTTGCCAAATCACCTCTAAAGCTGCCGCAGTATTGTATCCTAGACCATAACAAACATCTAAAATTCTGACTTGACCTTGTTTAGCTACTTGCTGTACTTGGGTAGGGATGACAAATTTTTGATAACTTTCTTGTTTTGCTCCATAATTACTATGAAAAGCTTCATTAAATTCTGAAGAAAAGAAAGTGAAAGAACCATCTTTAGTAGGATGGAGTATCAACTCATTTCTATCTAATGTCATTTCTTCCTGTTTCTATTTTAGATCTTTTACCGTTTACTATTAAAATTCAATCATGACTAATCATAAATTTTTTGTTTCTTCTCAATGGCTATCTGAACATCTGCATGATTCCCACGTTGTAATTATTGATTGTCGTTTTTCTCTAGCTGATCCACAATTAGGACTTAACCAATATAAAATCAGTCATATTCCTGGTGCTTATTATTTAGACTTAAATCAAGATTTATCTAGTCCTGTCAAAGAACATGGAGGAAGACATCCATTACCTGATATTAACGATTTAGCTAATAAATTAGCAAACATTGGTGTTGATTTCCAAAAAACTTTGGTGGTTGCTTATGACGATTCACGGTTTGCATTTGCATCTCGTTTGTGGTGGTTATTAAATTATTTAGGACATGATCAAGTAGTTGTTTTAGATGGTGGTTTTGCAGGTTGGCAAAAAGCTGCTTATCCTGTTTCTGATATCATTACTGAGTCAAAAATCGGCAGTTTTCACCCACAATTAAAACCTGAAAAAGTTGTAGATTTTAATTATGTGAAAAATTCAAAAGACAGTCCAGATATGCTTTTGGTTGATTCTAGAGAAGGCGATCGCTATCGTGGAGAACGAGAACCCATTGATAAAATTGCCGGTCATATCCCCGGCGCTGTCAACTATCCTTGGACAGAAGTAACTGATAATTCTGGTTTTTTACTTCCTCAATCAGAACAACTCCAAAGATGGGGAAAAATAGCAGCAAGTAAAGAAATTATAGTCTATTGTGGTTCAGGTGTGACAGCTTGTGTAAATCTACTTTCTTTAGCAATAGCTGGAATTTCTACAGGTAAACTTTATGCTGGTAGTTGGAGTGATTGGATAAGTCATTAGTAATAGGGAATAGGGAATAGGGAATAGGCAATAATAACAAAACTAATGACTCATAAAGTTAAAATCTACCAAGTTCAAAACCATAATTGACACTAAAAAACCACCCAGAAAAGTCAATATCCGGGGTGGTAGAACCACCCAAATTAAACCCACCTTGCAGGTAAACATTACTTGTGTCAGAAGTACGATAATTTAAATGTCCATATATTCTATGAAATTGATCTTCTCTTTCCTGTTCAGTAAAATCTGATAAGTTAAACTGGTAATTTAACCCTACTTCTAAAGGCTTTTGTACAGCATAACTCAAAGAAACCCACAGCGAATTAACTATCCTACTTCTTCTTTCTGGTCTAGAAAAATTGGCACTAAGTTCATAAAAACTATCTAACGTTAACTTATCTGTGAGATTATCTCTTCTCCCTAAAGATAATCTGACTGAGTCTTCATCTAAAAACCGATCTCCCGCTGCAAAAAAATCGCCATTTCTAGCATAAAACAACCTTTGATTACTAAAGTTTAATTCCGCATACATTTCTGGGGAAATTTGTTGATAAATTCCTAAATTAAATCTTAACTGGTTGTAATCAAACTTTGATTGATCAATATAACGAATTAATGAACCATCAATTGATCCGTTCAAATAGGTACTAGACGTGATGGGAAAATAAGCTGATGCTAGTGTTAACCCTGTATAAAATAACCCATCTTCAATCTTGTTATCATTGCTAGAAAAAATATTACTGCTATGGAAATAACCCGCATAACCCCTTAAATAACCTATCGGTTGAAACTGTTCTGGGGGTTTTTCCTGTGACGGAAATGGTAGTTCTTCTGCTGGCCTAGGCCTTACCCTTAATCTCAATTCCTGTTCTTCGTTAGGATCTAAGGGAGGTTGTTCTTCTTCTGATACTTGCTGTGTCAGTTTTTGTAAGTTCTCGGAACTCTCTACTATATTTGTTGGTTCATCCAGCAACTGCGCTGCTGATTGAGAAACTAATGGATAAATTTCACCCGGATGAGCTTTAACCTTAGCTATGTTAGTATTGTTTTGAGTGTTATTAAATGCTTCTGTTTCCTCTTTGTCAATTTTATGAATGAGAGGTTCTAAATGGCTAGGTAATTCTAAGTATACTAATTCCGGTTGAGGGTTATTCTTGGATGTTTTTTGTACTACTTTGTTCGTAACAGAGGATTCACGTAAGTGAGTATTTTTTGACTCACTATTTTGAGTAGTAGATTTTGTTAAAGTCAAATAAATGAGATTAAGACTTGAATCTTCTTGCGAAATTTTTGCATCTGGTGTATTTGCTAAAGAAGGTTTGATTTCTCTGTAACACCATTGGCCAGTGCTGGAAATTAACAAAATCAGTGTCAACCAAAACTCTTTTTTTATTTTGGCTTGTATGTATGATGATTTTAATTGCATTAGCAAAAGTTAGATATTGGTAAGAAAAAATATTGTAATTGATTTAATCCTATACAAAGTTTATACTAATATTTGCGTTCATCACATAGAGTTTACCAAGAAATCAGTAAGTCTGACTATATATTAAATCATTATGTAAGCCTACTATAACTATAGGGAAATAATAAGTATTACATTACAATTCACCGAATTATTACGATATATAACAATTTCTTTCAAGGAATTCACCAAATATGTTAACTAAATTTTTACAATCTGTAGTTCTGGGTTTGTGCGTAGTCACCTTATTCCCAGTATCAAATAGAGCAAATGCTGTTACCCCACTGACAAAAGCAGAAATTCAAGAAATTCGCAATATTGTCCAATTCATCCCTAAAAATAACTCTCAAATCAGACCTGCACGTAAGTCACAAACCATCACTCCTGGAGATGGTATATCTACTGGTCGTTCTTCCCTAGCAGACTTACGCTTTAATGATGGTTCTGTAGCCAGGGTAGGAGAACAAGCAGTATTTCAATTTCTGCCACAGACACGTAATTTCACACTAACCAACGGAACAGTTTTATTACTGATTCCACCAGGAAGGGGACAAACAAATATTAAAACCCCAAATGCAGCAGCAGCAATTCGTGGTTCAGCTTTATTTGTTAAACATAACTCTGAATCCAACACAACGATCATAGGTGCGCTTACAAATAGCGGTATTCAAGTTGCCAACCAGGAGGCTTCCCAGGAACTTACTTTGAAAGCAGGACAATTAATGGTTGTTGTGGAAGGTAAGTTTCAAGGATTATATGATTTTGACCTGAGAACTTTTTATCAACAGAGTAGCTTAGTTAAGGGTTTAAATTTGAATAGGCAAAATTCTTTACCTACTTCAGATCCTTCAATAGCAAGTGTTCAAGCGGAAACTACGGAAGCTTTAGAAACCCAATTACCTATTCTGGGTGAAGGTACAATTGAAAATCCATCTTTTTTGAGTGAAGATTTTAACCCAACTGCTTCTGCTAACCCATCCAACAATAACTCCAATTCTAGAAATAACGGTAGAAATAACTCTAACAATACATCTAATAATAGAGATTTTGGACGATCTCAAAGACTAATAAATGGTCGTGGTGGCAACAATTTCCGAGGTAATTCTCCTGGGGGTAATTTTGGCCGACCACTGGATGTTTTGATTAGGACTGGTGAAGTCATCCGCGAAAATCGGCAACGGAATAATTCCAATCAAGGGCAGGGTAATCAAGGACAGGGTAATCAAGGTCAAGGTAATCAAGGACAGGGTAATCAAGGTCAAGGTAATCAAGGACAGGGTAATCAAGGACAGGGTAATCAAGGACAGGGTAATCAAGGACAGGGTAATCAAGGACAGGGTAATCAAGGTCAAGGTAATCAAGGGCAGGGTAATCAAGGTCAAGGCAACCAAGGTCAAGGTAATCAAGGGCAGGGTAATCAAGGTCAAGGTAATCAAGGTCAAGGTAATCAAGGGCAGGGTAATCAAGGTCAAGGCAACCAAGGTCAAGGTAATCAAGGTCAAGGTAATCAAGGGCAGGGTAATCAAGGTCAAGGCAACCAAGGTCAAGGTAATCAAGGGCAGGGTAATCAAGGTCAAGGCAACCAAGGTCAAGGTAATCAAGGGCAGGGTAATCAAGGTCAAGGCAACCAAGGTCAAGGTAATCAAGGGCAGGGTAATCAAGGTAATAATCCCTAATTTTGTAGAAAAAACTTTGGGAGCGATCGCTTGTTAACCGTAAAATGGATTCATAATTACGGAAATAGAGATTATCAATAATTATTTTGAATTCATTTATCTATCTGCACGGCTTTGCATCTAGCCCTAAATCAAATAAGGCTCAAGATATAGGCAATCGCTTTGCCCAAATTCAGATTCCATTAACAATTCCTGACCTCAATGCTGGGGATTTTTCCCATCTCACAATTAGCCGTCAATTACATCAAGTTAAATCTGAATTTCCTGATCCATCTGTCCCTGTAACGCTTATAGGTTCGAGTTTAGGTGGCTTAACATCTGCTCATTTAGGAGAAAAATATTTACAAGTACAACGCTTAGTTCTACTAGCCCCTGCCTTTGGCTTTTTATCCCATTGGTTGTCCAAGTTAGGAACAGACAAAATACAACGTTGGCAACAAGAAAAATATCTGTCGGTATATCACTATGGAGAAGGACGAGAATTACCTTTAAGTTATGATTTCATAACTGATGCTGCTCAATATCAAGAACACTTATTAAAACGTTCTATTCCTACACTGATTCTGCATGGTAAAAAAGATGAAGTAATCCCTATTCAAGCTAGTCGGGAATTTAAGCGATCGCGTTCTTGGGTAGAATTAATAGAACTAGATAGTGATCACGCCTTAACAAACGTCACTGATGAAATTTGGCCAGCTATTTATGCTTTTTGTCAATTGGGAAATAACAACTAACAACTAACAAATTATGCTTCCCTTTATTCGATCTGATTTAGCCAAACTTACAGCTTACAAAGCTCACCCCAGTAGTAATACAGCCGAACCAGTTGCCATAGAATTTGACAGGCTAGATACCAATGAAAGTCCCTACGATTTACCATCAGATATCAAAGAAAAACTAGGGTGGAATTTTCAACAAATCATTGAAAGCAATCGTTATCCTGATGGTGGACACCAAATACTCAAAGAGGCGATCGCCACCTATGTAAACGAATCCGCAAACCTTTCATCATCCACTTTTACTGATGCGAATATTTCCGTTGGTAATGGTTCAGATGAATTAATTCGTTCTTTATTAATTGCCACTTGTTTAAAGGGAGAAGGTTCTATTTTAGTTGCCAATCCCACCTTTTCAATGTATGGGATTTTGGCACAAACTTTAGGTATTCCTGTGGTAAGCGTAGGTAGAAATGAAGACAATTTTGAAATAGACTTAAAAGCCGCACAAACAGCGATCGCAGAAACTCAAAATCCGCCCATTCGTGTAGTTTTTGTTGTACATCCCAATTCCCCCACAGCTAATAATTTAACAACAGCAGAAATCGCATGGTTAAAAAGTCTACCAGAAGAAATTTTAGTAGTTATTGACGAAGCTTACTTTGAATTTAGTCAGACTACTTTAGTAGGAGAATTAGCACAACATTCCAACTGGATAGTATTGCGGACTTTTTCCAAAGCTTTTCGGTTAGCAGCAATGCGAGTAGGTTATTGTATAGCTCATCCAGATGCGATCGCTATCTTAGAAAAAGTACGTCTTCCCTATAACTTACCCAGTTTCTCTTTAACATCTGCTATATTTGCCCTAGAAAATCGTCAAGTTCTACTCAGTTCTATTGCTGAAACTTTGAGCGAAAGGCAAAAAATTATTACTGAATTATCCACACATCCAGCATTAGCAATTACAACCAGTGATACCAACTTTATTTATCTACGCCTGAAAGCAAATGGATCTCAATTAACAGATACAATATTGCAAAATCTAAACCAAACACTCAGAAATCAAGGCACCTTAGTAAGATTACTACCAGGAGCATTGAGAATTACTGTGGGTACACCCCAAGAAAATGCCCGTACTCTTGAGAGAATACAAAACGCTTTAAAACAAGCAAAATAAAACCAGCAAAAAATTAACATTCATCATCAAAATAGTCTTCGAGATCACCACCTAAACGCCTCACCGTTGCTACTGTTTGTGGTAATACACCCACTAACATAGCAAAAGCATCATCCGGCAAAGCAGCAACCACTTCTGCCGGAAAATACTGTTCAAACTGTTCCAGAATTTTTTGGACTCTTTGCACAGGAACAGAATTTTCAGTAATTTGTTTAACCAAGCGAACCCATTGTCTCCTGATCAGGTAAGCCTTTTGACGATCTTCATGAGATTGAGGATCTAACAAAGAGAGATTACCAATAGGGATCACAAATTGACAGTCGGTATCATAATCACCACCGACAATTGCCCCTGGCCCTGCAAATTCGGCGTGATATCGTTTAAATACTAATAAACCATTACGCCTACGGCTATTGACTACCAAAACTTTTCTGCTATGTAAAGATGCTAGAATATCAAGCTTATGCGATTGTTGATTTCCATCTCGCATGGTGGGTTTGTCCAGGAAACTCGTTTCAGAGCAATAAGCGGATACCATAGCAGTTTGATAGCATCGGCGTTGTTTGCTATCCATGTATTTTTAAACTTTTAGTAAAGTTAGGATTATGCACTTTAAAACGTCAACTAACTAGCAGTTTAATCAAATGAAATTACTTAGTCTTCCTTATTTGATGTATAAGAATTGCTGGCGAATCCTAATTTAAGCTAAATTGATGACTAGCAAAGTGTTGTTACAAAATTAATAATAGTATTCTAGGGTATAACAACTAATTTGTCTCTCAAATTTAGGTACATTTGTTAAACTTTTAATAAAGTTTTCAGTTTGTAATGCAAAATAAATCTGGTCTTCATTCAGAAAATACATTACCACTCTAGATATAAATGACACATAGAAATGATGCACTTGCAGCAGAATTTTCTTATCTATCCCTCACCATGCCTGGATATTTACTGATATGTTTGTGTAAAAAGATTTGCCGTGATGTGTGGAAAAAAAAGCCATCCCAATGAGATTCAACTTTCTGCGCCTGATAACCCATTTTGAAATACAACTGCCTAGCTTGATGATTGTTTTCTAAAACATGGAGATATAAATCTTCAAATCCCCAATTTTGGCAAACTCGTTCACAACTCGTCAATAAACTGGATGCTAGACCATGTCTACGGTATTTCGGGTGAACAGCTAAGTTAGACAAATATGGGAAGCATTTACGAACATTTACCCAACCATCACTAAAACGTAAGCTAATTTCTACAGTTCCCAGGACTTGATTATTTCCGTGCATAGTTGTATCTATAGCTACTAAACAAATTTGATGTGATGTCATAGAAGCTAGACGATATCTCAAGTCTTCATAAATACCCAAGCGGAACAATGGGAAAACCAATCCCCATAAACCCTTTTGAGAGTGGAAACTTTCAGTAATTATTTGGGCAATACCGGGTAAATCAGCAGATGTAGCCGCACGTATTTGAAATTGACATGAATGAGAAATGCTTGCATCTGTGACTGACTGTTGATGATGTGGGCGAGAAAACCAGGGTTTCAAAGCTAGTTGAGAATTATGTGAATTTAATGAAGTTTACTTAAATGTCTATATACTGTCGTCTAACTTAGATTTATGATTCATCCTTAACAGTGATATAAAAGGGTATGAATTAAAAAAAGCCATAAAATCAAGATAGCATTGCAAATATTTAGATACGTCAACTGTGAAGTTTATTATACTTTTGCGAAGAATTTTCGGGTAGTGAAATGGCGAGGATTGACGGAATGATTTATTTACTGCTATCTTCCCCAATATTTTAGTTATGATGATGAAACTAGCAAGATATACTTGTTTGATAGTATACTTTGTCTAGCCAAGCTAAGATTTTGTGTGATATTCATGACTCTAGCATAACTACTATTCAGAAAATTGACCTACAAGTGTTAGTATTACGGCTGGAATGAGAAAAATCAAGATACAACCTCACGATCATCTCTCATACACAAAAGAAACTCGTATGTAGCAATCAAAACTCATAAAAGGAGGTGACAAACAATTTTGTTAATACAAAACAACGTCATTAATCACAACAAAACCAACTCAATTCAACAGTTACAGGAAAACCCCAAACAGTTTTTGCAGTAGTTATTAATTGACTTTAATTACTTTGACTAGACACCTTTATATTTAGCCGTCATGTGGCCCAACAGTTTATTGGTCGAAATGCTCAAAACCTGCATGATTCAGAAGCATCCTTATATGAGTAGATTATTCTTTACCCGATTGCCGTTGCAGCAGGAAAGCGGTGCATGACATTACAAGCAAACAGTAAACCCAAAATCTTGGTTGTTGATGATGAACCGGACAACCTAGACCTACTTTATCGTAGTTTCTATCGGGAGTATCAGGTGCTGAGGGCGAACTCTGGTCCTGCGGCATTAGAACTATTGGCACAAGAGGGGGATATAGCTGTCATTATCTCCGATCAGCGGATGCCAATGATGAGCGGGACAGAATTTTTAAGTCTGACAGCAACTCAATACCCAGATATTATTCGGATTATTTTAACTGGCTACACCGATGTAGAAGATTTGGTGGAGGCGATTAACTCTGGCAAAGTATTTAAGTATGTTACAAAACCGTGGGAAGCCGAAGAACTTAAAGCAGTAGTCCGCCAAGCTTTGGATACCCATAATGTCCTCAAAGCCAGAACCCGTGAATTAACAAGGACTTTACGGAGAGAGTCCCTACTTAATACTGTTACAAATACAATCCGCAGCGCTCTGGACTATCGGCAAATTTTACAAACTATTGTTGATACAGTAGGACATATGCTGGAAGTTGATGTCTGTTTGTTACGTCCCTTTCAGGATAACGAATTAGCAGATGAAGGCTTTATTTATCAAAAATCTCGTCAAGAAATAATTCAGATATCAGAAAGTTCTTCCACAACTGAAAATCAACAAATTTATCTTCAGAACACTACAAATTCTGTTACCCCACTAACTCTTTTAGCACATACAGTCTGGGAAACTAGCGAAGTCCAGGTAATTCAAGATGCTGCTGAGGATCAGCTTATTCAATCTCATGAAGAACGGGCTACGGCATTTAGAAATGCTAATATTTTATCTAGCCTAGTTGTACCACTGATTTGTCAGCAAGAAGTGAGGGCCGTATTAGCTTTACATCAGTGTGACCAATCGCGTATTTGGGAAGAAGACGAAGTACAACTGGTATCAATTGTTGCTGATCAGGCCGCTTTGGCCTTATCCCAAGCCTATGCTTATGAAGAAGTAGAAGCTTTAGCAAAGCGAGAATCTTTAATTAATATAATTACCAGTGAAATTCGCTCTAGTTTAGATCCCCAGGATATATTTGCAGCCATTACCCAGAAATTAGGAGAAGCTTTGCAAGTAGACGGCTGTGTTTTGTCTTTATGGACAGAAGATGACGAGTTTGTTCAATGTGTAGGTTTATACGATAGCTCTAAAAATATCAATAATTTCCAAGAACGTAATTTTGATAAAAACAAGCGTTCTTTAACTCAGAACTTATCTAGTTCCCAATCACCTATTCATAAAAATCCAATTTTACAAGAAATTCTCAGAACACAAGAACCTGTGGTAATTGCTGATATTGCCCATTCGCCTAGGGATGTACAAGCCTTTGATTTACCTCTGAGAATGAGACCGCGATCGCTCATGGTTGTACCTCTTCTCAGGGATGGTAAATGTATTGGTAGTATCACTCTCAGAGAAGGTGACAAAATCCGTAAGTGGTTGCCATCGGAAATTGAACTGGCCAAAGCAGTAGCCGCCCAAGCAGCGATCGCCGTTCAACAATCAAGGTTATATCAAACTACCCGTGAACAAGCGGAAAGATTACTGCAACTAGACAGACAAAAAACTGAATTTTTCCAAAACATCTCCCATGAATTTAGAACTCCCATCACCTTAATTCAGGGACCATTAGAATCAGCAGTCAATAACAAAGAAGGATTATCTGACTCCCAATGTGTCATCGCTCTGCGTAACTCCCGTCGTCTGCTGCGATTAGTTAATCAGCTACTAGATTTACAGCGCTTAGACGCTGGTAGAATGCAGCCTAGTTTTCATCCTTGTGATCTAGTAGAATTTGTCACCCAAATTGTTGAATCATTTCGTCTTTATGGCGAGAAAAAAGGACTCAGGATTCTAACGGATTTGCTTGAATGTCCCACAGTTTATTTAGACATGGAAAAGTTTGACAAGGTACTATACAACCTCCTGTCAAATGCCATGAAATTTACTCCCGACGGCGGTAAAATTACTGTGCGATTATTCAATGACGGTAATGGTTGCATATTACAAATTCAAGATACAGGCATTGGCATTCTTCCCGAACAAATTCCTTACTTATTTGAAAGATTCCGTCAAGCAGAAGGTTCAGAAAATCGCAGCTATGAAGGCAGTGGTTTAGGCCTATCCTTAGTTAAAGAATTAGTAGAACTCCACGGCGGTGAAGTCACTGTTGAATCTGTTTATGGTCAAGGCACTCAATTTAATATCCGGTTGTTAACTGGCTCAGAACACTTACCGCCAGAACAAGTCATAGATACACCTTTAGAATTAAATCTCAACCGTGCCAATGTAGAACTAGCAGATTTAGAACAGATAGAATCAGCAGAAAATGAACAAGAATTTGTGATCACAGAAGTATCACGTCATCCCCAAACACTAGATTCCTTTGGAGAAGCTCACAGTTCATCATTCAATGAACAACTAATTTTAGTTGTAGATGATAACCCAGATATGCGTTTCTATGTAGGGGAAATTATGCGTCAAAATGGCTATCAAGTAGCTACAGCTAGGAATGGTTATGAAGGATATAACCTAGCGCGGGAAATTTTCCCTAGTTTAATTATTACTGATCTGATGATGCCCCTAGTGACAGGACTAGAAATGATTCAGATGATCCGTAGTGATGACATGGTACGAGGCATACCTACAGTTCTGTTAACAGCAAAAGCTGATGAAGAAACCCGCATTGAAGGAACAGAATATGGCGCTGATGCTTATTTAGCTAAACCATTTAATGATCGAGAACTACTAGCAGAAGTAAGAAATCTGTTAGCACTTAAAGAAAATGAAAAACGAGTCTTGGAGTTAAACACTTACTTAACAGAATCAGTCCTCAAACGTTTTTTACCATCTGCATTAGTTAAAAAAGCTGCTGCGGGAACTTTATCCTTAGATTTGCGCCCAGAACCACGGTTAGTTACGGTTTTATTTAGCGATATTGTCGGTTTTACCCAACTATCTAATACCCTCCGATCTCGGAAAGTTGCAGAGGTACTCAATGAATATTTAGAAACTATGAGCAAGGTAGTATTTAGTAATGGGGGTACGGTGGATAAATTTATGGGTGATGCTATTTTAGCCTTGTACGGAGCGCCAGAAGAATTAACCCCTAATGAACAGGTACGTCGTGCTATTAATACCGCCAGAGGAATGCAAAACGCACTGATAAATTTAAATAGGCGTTGGTCAGAACAAGGAATATTTGAAACCGATGGACGTAAAGGTGTACAATTCCGTTGTGGTATTCATCAAGGTACAGCAGTAGTAGGAATGTTCGGTAGTTCAGAGTGTGCAGACTATACAGCCATCGGTCCTAGTGTGAATATTGCTGCTAGGCTGCAAGCTGCTGCTATCCCTGGTACGATTCTAGTCTCTGCTGCTGTGGCAGATTATTTGCAGGAAGAAGAAATTACTAAGGGTAGTCCTTTAGAATTAAAAGGTATAGATGAAACAGTTCTTACTTTTATAGTCACACCAGACTTAACGGGTGACACACTTTAAAGTATCTGAATGTAAGGGTTTTGTCGTCAATTAATTGTGTATCTCATCCCAGCGCATACCACTATAAAATAAATTGTTAACTATAATCTTTTACTGGTTGATCAATTATGAATAGTATTAATCCCAGTCTTAATTTACAGGATAAAAATACTAAATATAAACATACAGATCCACCTTGGTTGTGGATTTTTGTGTTGATCAGTTCCATGTCTCTTCATTTATTAGCGGTTTTGTTTCTACTACCATCTTTAGATAAATTTAAACATTGGATTCCTCAACCTAGTCAAGATGCCATTAGTATTGAGTTTATAGAAATTTCCCCTAAAGAAGAAGCAAATTCAACTCCTAAACTTGAACCAAAACCTCAGTTAACTGCTCAACGAAATGAGCCAAAATCTGTTACAAGTTCTTTACCAAAAACTACACAAAGCACTGAAAAAATAATAGATAATCCAGTTATAAATTCTGATTTAGATTTTTCCAACCAGAGTAAAAATGAGAATATTTCTGTTAGTAACCAACCTGTAAAAACCAAACCAAAACCAACGCCTCAACCTACAGTTATACCAGAAACAAAACCGGAAATAAAAATTCCTCCCATACCTATACCCACACCACAGCAGACAATTCCATTAAATGATCTTCCTTGGAATCGTCGTCAAGAAATTAAGCTGGGAGAAGGTACTGCATTACCTGGTAATCTGACATCAGATTCACCAATTCCCACACCAGAAAACTCACCAATTCCCATACCAGAAAACTCACCAATTCCTATACCAGAAAACTCACCAATTCCCACACCAGAAGTTACTCCCACTGTAAAAGGAGTAGGAATTAGAGTTAACATTAATCCTATAGAGAAAGACGAAGTAGAAAAATTAAGACAAGACAATAAAATCAGAGTAGATGCTTTACCGGATGTTTTCGCAGAATATCAAGGTAGTTCTACCAAAGAAATAGAATTAGATATTGTTCTGGGTGAATATGGATTAAAACCAGCTAATGTAATGGCCAGTTTGATAATTGATCAAAATGGTAATTGTCAAAAAGCAGAAATTATTACTATTGAACCGGTTACAGTTGTGGGTGAGAAAGACATCTATGAACAGGCTTTAAACGAGGTTTTTAAAAACGAAAATTTTGTCCCTGCTTATAATCTAGATGGATCAAAACCAGGATTAAGTAACTTATATATGAGGATTAGAATTGATATAATTAATAACTCTGAACGAAGATTGGTAGACTAGAAGCTAATTTCCAGTACAGCACTTCCCGCTAGATATGTAAAAACTAATACACAAAGGCTTATAAGCGGTTAAAGATAAAAAATTTGAGATTTTTTCATAGGGGGTTGTATTTTCCGCAATCTGTATGTTATATTGGTTTGTGTTGACCTTAGTATTAGTCCATAGCTCCTAGTCTGTAGAAAGTCAAGCAATAATATCAGGCTTTCAAAAAGCTTGTCCCAGTGCGGGTGTAGTTTAGTGGTAAAACCATAGCCTTCCAAGCTATTGATGCGGGTTCGATTCCCGCCACCCGCTTTGAGAAAAAATTAACGATAAAAAGGTGGAGAAATCCCGACCCTACAGCAGTTGTTTGGATCTTTATTGTTTGATATTTGTAATACGCGATAATTTGTCCCAACGTTATTTTTTTCCATAGGGGCGGGGTTTCCCTGACGGTGAATTTTATTTCCCCATTAATGATTTCGCCTAAATTACACTCACGGTGTTGGGTACAGATTGTAATGAAATATGCTTCTGGCTGTGAATAATCATAACCCTGTAGACGAATTGATTGGCGATGATGAATTTCGGGGTTATATTTCATGCTGGATATGGAGTGTTGATTTTAGTAATCTATGAATAAAAGGTGGGGAGACCCCGCCCCTACATTCTGGGAAGAAACACCCAATATGGTTATGCAGGGAAAATGGCTCAAAATTCTTTACCTTTATTTGAAGGCATAATTAAGTACAATTTTAATTATGGTACAACTCAAACCCATGAATTCGGAAAACATAGATACGGTGGTAAAGCCGTTTTTGCACTCCGTTTAAATGCAGCCGCATAAGATGATGTTTAGTTAATCACCTTTGTTTATGATAAAAATTCACAAACTTCTGAATTAGTAGTTATAAACGCTCAAAATATCACCAGTGAAGCAGTTGCAAGAGTGATAACTCCTCAACGAGTACCCTATGGTTTCCAAGGTGCTTGGGTTTCAGAAACACAATTAAGCTAATAATTGGTGATTGGGTAATTTTCATTCTCAATTACCCATCACCCATCACCCATTCCCTGATTTATCATGCCTAAAAAAACCAAATCTGCATCCCCAAAATCTACAAACCCAACCTTAGCACTCTCAGACCTACATATATATTTAGAATCTCTAGAAAAAGACCATCAATCAATACTCAAAAAGATTAAAAAGAAACGCACAGAATTAAATAATTTTGTGGAAAGAATGCGTGATATAGCCACAGAAATGTTTCAAAAATCCAGCCCTATTTTTCAAAAAAGGGCAGATTTAGATCAAGAAATTCATGCCATTTTTACAGAAATTTTCACAACTAGAAAGTTTGGTAAACAAACCCAAAAGAAAATAGAATCTTTGTACATGAGTTTGCAAATGGAAGGAATCATCAGCCCCAAAGCACTTGGAGAAGAAGAAGATGATGATGATCCAGAATTAGATGAATTATTTGAAAATCCAGAATTTAATGATGATGAAAATCATCAAAATCGTCATCAATATTGGTATTCACAAGATGAATTAGAAACAGCATCAGCGCCCAGAACCGAAGACTCTAAAAAAGTGAGACAGACATTCTTAAAACTAGCAGAAATCTTTCATCCTGACAAAGTACAAGATCCAGACACCCACAAATCTCACACAGAGATCATGAAAGAAATTAATAAAGCTTATCAAGAAGGGGATTTAGCACGATTATTAGAAATTGAAAATCAGCACCAGTTGGGAGAAAATATTGATAATAATAATGAAGATGATTTAACTCGCAGATGTAAAAAACTAGAGCAGCAAAACGAAATTCTCAAAAATCAATATGATAAATTAAGGCAAGAACTAAGTTTAGCTAAAAATACCCCAGAAGGGTCAATGGTTTCTGACTTCCGCAAAGCTAAAAAACAAGGATTCGATCCCATTGATTTAATGTTAAAAACCCTAGATTCCCAAATTAATGTGATTGAAGAAATCCGTGATTTTGTTCAGGCGTTTAAAGATAAAAAAATGACTATCAAGGAATTCCTAGAAGGTCCAGAAAGTTTACGTGATTCCAGTGATGAAATGATGGAAGCACTGCTAGAAGAAATAATGGAAGAGTTAGGTGGAGTAATTATTTTTCAATGATTTGAGGAAATAATTTGCACAAAATCCCTTAGAGTTTGTCCATATTTATCTCCTGCAACTAAATCAAAATCATTATGTTTTGCTGAGTCTACCCACAAATAAAGTTTAGGTGATTTGACAGATGCAAACAACTTTTTACCATGCTGAAAAGGAACAATTTCATCCTGTTTACCGTGCATTATCAAAACCGGACATTTGACTTTTTGAATTTTATCTATATTATTAAATATATCAAAAGGTAAAATCGGTACAGGTACAACTACCCGAAAAGCTGAAGTAAAAGCACTTTCCAGCACTAAACCACCCACAGGTTTTCTTACTGCTAAATCTACCGCTGAACCACCACCTACAGAACGTCCAAAAACTATGATTTTTTCTGATGTGATTTGTAATTCTTGAATTAAATAATTGTAAGCAGTTTCAATATCTTCATAAGCTGATGTTTCTGTGGGTGTTCCCTCACTCGTTCCATAACCACGATAGTCATAAGCAAAAACACTGAAGCCTAAATCTCTTATTTTTTCCAAGGTTGAGCGAACAGAACCCAAATCTTCAGCGTTTCCGTGAATATACATAATTGTATATTTAGCAGTGGGATTTTGGAGGTAAATAGCGGAAATTCGCTGATTATTCCTGGTTTTGAGTTTTATAATCTCTTTTGTGTCTTCATATCCAGGACTGGGGGGAAGAAAAATCATACTATCTGCACGGAAATATACATATACGGCAAATACTATATAGATTAAGACTAAGGATTTAAGCATTCTTGACCAAGTAAAATCGCCAATTAATAGTTTTCTCAGACGTTGCTGATTCATAGTCTAAAATAGAAAGGTTGTACCCAAATAACAATTAGGAGAATATAAATGTCCCGTCGTTGTCAATTGACTGGTAAGAAAGCTAATAATGCCATGTCCATTTCCCACTCCCACCGTCGCACCAAGCGTTTACAACACGCTAACCTGCAAAATAAGCGGGTTTGGTGGCCTGGTGGTAATCGTTGGGTGAAACTAAAACTTTCTACTAAAGCCATTAAAACCCTAGACAGCAAAGGTTTAGAGGCAATGGCAAAAGAAGCAGGTATCAATTTGAATCATTACTAATCTTTTAATGTCAGTAATGGAGTGTCTGTTGATACTCCATTTGGCTTTAAATGTTTATACTTGTAACAAAAATCATTTTAACGTAAATATTTCATCTATCTACAGAAGTATTTAAGTAAAACTTTACAAAAAAAACACATTATCAAGAAGCTTGTTCACAAAAAAATATGTAATTTTAAATACTTAAAAGATTGAGTATTTTTCTATTAACCTGTTTTTTAAAGCCATATATGCTTGTGATTTTTCCATCATTATCTGGCAATAATCACGAAAACTATGTATTTTTTTATGTAAAGCTTTCATAAAGTTTTCTATTCATGTACTCAGTGATAGCTTTATTGCTTATACTTATACACATAGACTAAAAACTGGTGCTTATACTGATGTGCAAGTAAACTAATAGTGACTATATTGATACTGTTACTACTTCTTACAAGAAAGTACATTCGGTACAGCAAAATTGCATTTATTAATCCAAAAAAACCTTATTCTATACACAGGAAATACCTCAGATGAGTAACTTAAAGAATTTTTGTCAGTCATTATCCAAGAAAGCTTTACAGTCTATTGGTGTGGGTGTAGCTACAACAGCTATGGCTTTGGGTGCAGGTGTTTCTGCTGAGTCTGCAAGTGCGGTGACAATTGGTGGTGTTGAATTAAGCGATGATGGATTTGCTACTTCAGTAAGAACTGTTGGGAGTTTCGCAACATCTGGCGGAACTGTAACCAGCGTATTAATTGATCAAGGTGAAAATGCTATTAACACTTACGCTTATGCAACATCCTCTAACGCTCTAGTTCGCATGGGTTTTAATAACCCAATATTGAATGGTTCAGGATTTGACCTAGCATTATTTGATTTGGATAGTTCAGAAGCGATATTCAAGGTAATTATCAATGGTATAACTAATAGTTATCAAAGTGTTTTCACAAACGAATATACTAACGATGTTAATCGTTTCCCAATCAATGTAGCTAAAGTCAATTTAGATGATTTTGGTATTGCTTCTGGACAGTCTATAAATTCGTTGGTTATTGACTTCAATACCGCAGCATCCCCTTCACTGGCTTTGGTAGGAACTATTTCTAGATCCGTTCCCGAACCTTCTGCTATGTTTGGCTTATTAGCAACTGTTGGTTTCTTGGCTTGTCAGCGCAAATTGAAATTGGTAAAAAAGGCTTAATTTAATCGCTTAATGTCCCGAAATACAATAGAAAATGGATAGTAAATATCACATTGTCGGGAAATGAGCGGCATCTCCTCATAAAGAACAGTAGAACATACATTTTGAGTTCTACTGTTTTTTTATATGCAAGTGAACATCGGTTTATTCTAGGACTTACGCGCTGTATAAATTCACCATGGTATAATTTTACCAAAATAGGTCATTTACGTCTATTATTCACAATAATTTTGATTGTCAATAAGATTGATATGGCTAGAAGTTTCGCATTTCTCAACTTCATACACAAGATATATTTTTTTACAAACCCATATTTAAAACGGATTGTCAGTGAGTAACTCCTAATATGAATACAGTAAAATCATTGAAGCCCTATCTTTACTTAAACTTCAAATATACAGTATAGTTACTGAAATAAATGACAATAAAATAGGGTACACTAAGAATAAAGCAACACTTACAATCTCATTTTCTGATTGTATTTTTATTTAGATTGAGATCACAAAAACGCTGTAAACACTTGGATAATATAATCTTAACAAAGCATTATATATCCTTTTAAGTTTTATTAATTCGGTATAAAAGCACATATCTATTATGTCGCTAATTAGGTATTAATCTTATATCTTCGTAGTCAATGAAGTAACCATACCATGCAAAAAACTATCAATACCAGATTAAAAATGGCTTTGCTTCTCCACCGTGGAGAATCGGGATTTGCTATAGTAATCGCTGTTACTCTAGGGATAATTATGATTTTGGTGGGGTTAACTATGACTATCAGGTCTCAAGGAGATACAATTGTCGCCTCAAACCAAAAGCAAACACAACAGGCATTAGCCGCAGCTGAAAGCGGTATTGCTTTTTACAAAACATTTTTCAATAAAAGTGGTGCGAATAGGCGACTATCTCAATATCCAGATTGTATAAACCGTACTAACAGTGATCCTGGAGCAGGGTGTAATGATAGTGCGACTACCACTCTTGTTAGGGAAATGAGTTGGTCAAACTTACAAAATATCCAAGGGATGACATCAGCTTGTAATGTTACAGATTTAGACGATATTAGGGATATATATGCTAGTACGGATTGGAAAGATGTAGACGACCCACTTAACCCAGATCCAAACTTTCAACCAGGAAAAAAACAATTTAGACTTGTTTCTTACATATATAGACGTGGTGAACTAACATCGCAACCAGGCATAGGTAGATTAACTGTTGAAGGTCGAATAACTCCAGAAGGGCAAAACAATACTACTACATCTATTGCTAGGTTAGAGGCAAGTATTCCCATCCGTCCCGGTGATATTAATGGTATTCCATTCCCAGCAGTATGGGTTGGTGGTTCTAGTGATACTGATGGTACAGGTCGTAATCGAATAGACGGCGATATACTTATAAATAATTGTGATGCTGACCTCAGCACAATGGAAACCAGTGGCATTATCGGCAATCATAAGGTGATCAAGACAGATTTGATCATGCCATCCATACCACCGCAGCCAGACGAAAGAATTATTGGTAGTCCTCCTGAAAATCCTCCTACCGATCCGTTCGATGATAACGCTCATGTGCCAGGTACTATTCCCTTGGGAGCAGTTAGTGGTAATATCACTCTTCCTAATAATACTGAGGATTTTAGTAATCCTAGTAGACCTAAACCTAAAGATGAGCATTTCAGGATGGATTTTGCTGGTGAAGATGCCTATTATTACACGATCAGTAGCATTGCCAATAACACAACCATAAAAATTAAACCCAATACAAAAGTAGTTTTCTATTTCTCAGGAAGTATTTCTCGAAATGTGGATATCATCTGTGAAACCGATGGTGCTTGTGAACCTATGAGTTTAACAATCTTTGGAACTTCTACTGAGAGTAATCCACAGATTTGTATCAATGGTGGCAGAAGAATTGAGGCTTTTATTTTAGCTCCCAACTATGACGTAGGAGTTAACGGAGGAGGAAACGCAATTAATTATAAAGGGGCAGTTTGGGCTAAACGTTGGGGGGAAGCAACTGGATGTAGTTCTAGTGCTGGTGGTAGCCACGTTCATGTACAACAAGAGGGAACATGGGACGCTGTTGCAGGGGCAATAACAATGGATTCTCAACTGCCACCAATCGTTAATCCTACAGGTGCATGGACAAGAAAAGAGGTGAATTAAATTAAATAGGTATTAATTTTATGAACAAGCAAAAACCCCATCCAGATTCTGGCTTTAGCTTACTCGAAGTTTTGGTTTCCATCATAGTAGTTACTTTCTTTACAGCAGCGGCTATGCAAATGATGGTAATTTCTGCTACTTTTAAAGCCAAAGCTAAAGTGTACACAACAGCAAGTAACTTAATTCAGGAAGACCTGGAACGGATCAGAAATAAGGCCAGTGAATATGAATTTCCTCAAGCAATTGTGACAACAGCTGATGTTAATGGTCTGCTCATTGCAAATCCAAATACAAGAACCATAAAGTTAAGCTCAGTTGAGAATTTAACAACTAGTGATGAAGTTCAATTTACAGGAACACCAGATGTTTACAAAGATTTTTCCATAAACTCTATAGATAACGAAATTACACTAGCATTACCGGGCTTAGAGACTTCTGTATCTAATGATACTGTACTTGTCAATAATACATTATGTAATGCTGCAAGCGAAAGCACAGGATTGGCTGCGAAATTGCGGACAAAAACAGTAACTGATCTGATTTCCCAAACAGGATTTTCTTATGAGAATGTAGCTTATAAAGCTGTTTCTGGTTACGCTCCTTATACCATACCGAAAACAGAGAAGAAAATATGGGTAATGCGAGAAGATACTACCGTTAACGCTTCCCCTTATGATGTCTTAAAGATTAACTATTTAGTTGTTCCAGACAATAATGGTAATCCAGATAATAATCCTGACCGATTCATAGCTGAAGTTTCTAGTGAGGTAATACCCAATGCGTCATATCAATGCCTTAAACAATAATCAGGGATTTACAATTACAGAAGTTCTAACTGTAGTAGTAATTGTTGGTATTTTGATGGCTTTTTCTGCCCCTAGTTTCTTGGCTTGGAATCACAGAAAACAAGTAGACTCTGCAATCACTAATATTGAAGGTGCAATCAAAGAAGCTCAGAGACAAGCCATCGCTAAGTCAAAGACTTGTAATATAGCTTTTGATACAACTATACCTAGAGTTACTAGCAACGGAAATACCTGTTTGATAACAGGCGATCGCACATTAGAAAATGTGTCATTAGCAACCTCTATCTCTGATTTTAACTTTAATTTGTCGGGGGAATCATCATCCCAGGTTACGGTTGTTGTAACTCATAATGTTAACAACAATCTCAAAAAATGTTTAGTTGTATCTAGTCCACTGGGATTAATTGGCAAGGGTGATTACACTGGTACTGGTACTACTTTTGCTAACTGTAATCCCTAGAAATATATTTTAGAAAGATTAGAAAGAATTGATTAATGATCTAGGTGGAAACAATGAAATCTCAAATCAAGAAAATCAAATCTGATTTTGTGGTCGAGAAAGGATTTACATTAATAGAACTCCTGGTAGCAACAGTCATCATGTCACTTGTTGTTACTTTAGCTGGAACAGCATTTGTATCTATACTCCAACAAAACAAAAAAGCAGAATTTGAAACTCAGAGGCGTACTAACTTAAATCGTGCCTTAGATTATATTGCTAACGAAATTAGGATGGCAAATACAATAAGTGCTGGAAGTGATTCAGAAGTGATGAGCTTAACAATCCCTACACTCACAATAAATTATCCAGTAGGTGTTACCAACCCTACACCGAATGATGCACTATCTTATGAGTTCGATAACTCTAATACTGTTACCTACTCTATAGGCGATAGCACTGGTGTATGGGCTGATAATTCTAATCCACCATCAAAATCCATTACACGTAATGGTAATTTTATTGTTGATGCAATTAAAGCTCCAGTACGTGAAGGCAACCCTCTCACTTGTCCAAATGGCACTGTCTATGAAACCACTTCTGGTACTTGTATACCCAATTGTGCAGATGGCAGTACACTAAGTCCAGCAGATCCAGTCACTGGACGTAATGGTTTTTATGCCTGTATATATGACAGTGGAAATAAAGCTGACCTATATTTATATGGTAAATTATCAGATGACACAAGTGAGACAATGGAAGTCAAAAGTACAGTATTTACTAGAGCGGAGTCAGTCAATTAAAACAGCAACACCCCGACGCGAAATCAACTAAATTCATTTATTATTACCCCATAGATAATGAGTCTGTAACAACGCTCTAGCAAAATTCCCGTATAAATACGCTACATAAAACATAGCCAGATATATCAAAATAAACAACTATAAACCCATGTAAAGACAATTATTAAAAGTCAATACATGGGTAATTAATATAAACTACCAAACACCGAAAAAAACAGGGTTGCATCTATGCCCAAAAAATATCGGCTTGTTAAAGCCATGATTAGGATTTTCCACAGGATAATCCTCAAAACTGTGAGTGCATTTACAAAAACAATTACTAAAGTTATAAAATCTATTTTTCGCCGCCAAAAAAAGCGAACATCAGCCAATGCAGGTTTCGTGTTACCAACAGTAGCAATGGTATCAATAGCCGTTGTTTTACTCACTTTAATCATTATATTTCGCTCCTTTGAAAGAGCAAAACACGCCAGTAATGTGAGAGTAAATCAAACCGTAATTAATGCTGCTGCACCTGCAATTGATCGCGGAAGAGCAAAAATAAATAAACTATTTCAAGATAAACGTATTTCCACATCCTTACCATCAGATCAAGAATTAGATGAAATATTTAATGAATATATTCCAGAATATACATTTGGTGATGAAACACCACTACAATTAACAGCTAATAATAACACCTTAAATTCAGCTTGGAAATTTCCCGTAGATACAGATAATAACGGTAAATTTGATAGTTATACATTGTACGCAATTTATTATAAAAATCCTCCTAAAAATAGTGATAATAATAGATATTTTCGAGCTAGGAATACCGTAGAAGCTAGAACTACACCCATGAATCCTAGTGATTTAACTAGCAAATGTCATGCACTTTTTGGTACAAATCCTGAATTAATAGATATTAACGGCTGGTTTAAAATGGGTAGCAAAATGAAAAAAGCTATCTTTGTTTACACCACCACAGTACCGATAACTAGCTCAGAAAGTATCACCTCCGGCGGTGCAGATAGTTATGAAATTTATCAAGGAAATCGCAGCTTTGCAGCTTTAGAATATCACCAAGATAGAGTCCAAATTCCTCCTAACAATTACGCAATTATCTATGAAGATGATTTAGAAATTACCCCAGATCAAGACTTTAACATTAACGGTAAGATATTAACAAATGGCAATTTATTAACAGCGGGAAAATCTGCCAATGTGAGAATTTATCAAATTAGTAGTCCTGAATCTTGTTTTTACGAAGCAGAAAATTCTAAAATTTTAGTAGCTGGTAATTTAGGTGCAGGAGGTTTTACAGATAGTGCAGATGCAGGAACAGCAACCACAATAGATTTATTTAAAGATAAAAACACAAATCCTGAAAGTGAAGCGGGTTATAATCCTAATGTGACTGCTAATAAATCAGTTACAAATGCTCCGAGTGATTTAGCTTATAATAATCTAGCCTATGCCAAAAGAATTAATAGATTAGTTGATGCTCAATTTTATAGTTCTAGTGGCTCAGATCCTCAAGAAGTAACAGATGCAATTGATAGTAAAATTGAAGAATTAGGTTCAGGATATACAAGAGATTTAGATGATATTATTCGCCGTCATCAATTAGAAATATACTTTAAAAGACGTACTCGCCGCGTACCATTTGGGGAAGTTGCATTTGGAGAAGAAGCAAGAGACACTAACAGCGGTAATCCCTTACAAGGTAGTGGTGATACACTACGTCCGATAGATAAATGGGCTTATCCTTTTGGTAGTGATGGCATATCTGCATCTGGATATAGTCAAATGTCCTTAAATATCGCAGGTGGTTCACTCAAACCCAGTGCAACTGAACCAGTAGATAAACTACAAAAAGAATTAGCTAGTGTAGAACAATATTTAGGTGATAGAACCATTGTTGGTAATAACTTACCTGAAAAATGGTGGGATGAAGAAACAGAACAATTTTTTAGTACAAACATAGATGATACCCAAGATATAGGCAGTATAAATTGGGATCTGAGTCAAGAACCCACCCAACGTACTCGTCGGACTATTTCACACACCTTAGCTGATATTGCAGCCACAGAAAGAGATGGAGACTGGGAATATGCAGCAGCTAAAATACCAAATTCAGAACAAGAAAATCTTGTTGGTGGTTTACGTGTAGTTACGGGGGCGGGAATTTATTTACCAAGAAATAATACAGCTAATGATAGAAATTTTATAGATGCTTCCACACAAATTTGGTCGGACATGATGCCAGTCCCCCAAGCGCCAGTATCAAGTACAAGTAACCCCTACTCAATGTATGATTCATCACTAAATTTTTATTTACCTAAGATGCTTGAAAGTGACATAACGACTCCTTATTTAAAAATGCGAGCGACGGTAGTTTATCACTATAAAGCAGTCAATAGTCAGAGGCATCCCAGACCATTAGCTTGTATCAGTAGTTTTTATGTTCCCACCAACAGCACCACAGCCAAAAATATAAGTATATTACCTGATGTAGTAGGCATAGAAAAAGATGTGAATGGCTTATCTAACAACGGTATAGTTTATAGCCCACCAGTTGGTAGTGCTGCGGGTTATACGGACTTACTGAATTATCAAGCTAGTTTGCAGTATGCCAATGGACGCTGGGTAAATGAACCGCTCAGAAAAGCCTTAGAAAAAGGAGAGAGAGATCGCACCATTTCCGAACATTCCGCCGTAGATGCTGCCCTGTGTGCCTTGCAAATAATGGATGGTAACATTAGTCCGGTTAGTGGTTCTCCTCCTATTCCCCACGGTGCAATTAAGGAAATAGCCTTTCTAGATAGTCAACAAATCAAAGCCAATCAAACCAGTAGTCCAGATACTGACTTGTCTTATGATTTACCACTACAAGACCGCCAACCCTTAGAAATTCGCGCCACAGTCATAGACTTAAACTTACTGCGTACTACATCCATAGGTTCAGAATACTTACTACCTAAAAGTGGCATAATTTATGCTACCCGTGATGATGCCCTTGCAGATATGAGTGCTGGTACATCAGCAAGTGCAAAATCAGAAAGTGCCGTAGACTTCAAACTTGATCCTAGCCGTCGCCCCAACGCCATTATGATCGCCACCAGTGATGGGTCAGCAACCAAACTATTTCGAGGTGATAGTAACAGTTATATTTCAGGCGCAAAAGGTTTAATTTTCGCCAGTAATTTACCTGTTTATATTAAAGGTGATTTTAATAAACATACCCAATCAGAATTTAATTCTGAAATAGCATCTAATTGGGGGAATTTTTACACTCGCAGTGGTACTAATACTAACTTTGCCTGTCGTCCTGGACAACCTGGCAGGGTAAATTGTAATAGTGGCGATGAGTGGAGAAATGCCGTAGTTTTAAGCGACTCCATCACCTTACTTTCTGATAACTTCAGATTTGGTTTTCGAGACGAAGGTGATTATGATTGGAACAATAACAGTGATGATCCAATATTACTAGAAAATCGTCCCGAAAATTTTAAATATAATGCCTACGCTCCCACTATTACCGAAAATTATAACAGTGAAGGTATCCCCAAATTAGATTTAGATGCTAATACTAGGGGTATTCAAGGCAGTTCTTATTTTCATAATTTTGTCACACCTATAGTTAAACAAATAGAAGCCAGAGAATATTTATTAGAAGTTTGTTCCGTACCAGATATTGAACTTTGTAATAACGATCCTAAACTATGGGTAATTACTAATGTTTCTTACCAAAATTATGACGGACAAGGACAAAATAACTGGCGTGATGGGGGCAGAAATATAGAAGGTCAACCAATGAGTTCAATTAAAACCGGATCATTGGGTTATGCAAACCCACCTAGTAACGGTTGGCAAGATGAGAACTTACCTCGAAGAATAGCCTTTCAAAGAGATATTGACACAGGAGAATTAACAACCCCATTACAAATTTACGGAGTAGATAATAGAAATAAAATTTCCACCTTTCCCGCCGATGGTTCACAATTACCCAGAACAGCAAAAAATAGCGCAGGTGACACATATTTAATACCCTGGTTAAAAGTAGATGAAAATGGAAATTGGCAACCAGTTTTACAAATAAAACAACCCTTTGCCACCCCAGATGATTCTAATAATAATGACAGCATTTCCTCTAGTTCACATAATAACTGGTTACAAATTGCTAAAGAAAATACTTTTAACTTGATTATTGCTACAGGAGATACACCAGGCCGCCCCACAGAAGACAACGGAGGTTTACCCAACCTAGTCCGTTTCTTAGAAAATTGGCATGATATTCCTTTGAAAATAAATGGTGCTTTCATGCAAATGAAAAAAAGTGCTTATAGTACAGGAACTTACAGCACATCTATCAATACTCAATCTAGCGATTTTTTGTACAAAACCACTCTTAATAATGGTATGTCATCTGGTCATTTTCCCCCTCGAAGAACATGGAGTTATGATGTAGGACTTTTATTACAAACTCCTGATTTATTTTCCCAAAAATTAGTCACAACCTCCAACACTTTACCCAGTGAATATTTTCGAGAAATTGGTCGAGACGATAACTGGATAGAAACTTTATTATGTGCAAAGAATAGCAGTGGTGGTTATGCCATAGACACAGATCAAAGGCCAAATTGTAACTAAAAAAAATAGCAAGCAACTTAAAAAAACAACCCCAAAAAATACATTTCTCTGCGTCCTCTGCGCCTCTGCGGTTCGTTTAAAAAAAATTAAACTCATGATTAAACCAGAAAAAACAAACCAAGGATTCACAATTTTAGAAGCATTAGTAGGCATGGTTGTTGCTTCCATCTTACTAGCAGCGATCGCCCCAGTATTAATAATGTCAACCGCCATCCGTGTAGAATCTAAAAGAATAGAAATGGCATCTCAAGTAGCAAGAACATTTATTGATGGTGTCAGGTTAGGTTCTATTGCTGAACCAACCATAGTATCCCAACTGAGTGCTACTCAAAATTCACCTAGAAATGTTGCCACTACTCCAGAAGACTACTTAATTAATACTTCAGAAATGCCCGCACCTGCATCATCAGGCGAACTATATTGTGCTGATAAAAATGGCATCATCAACAATACAAACTGTGAAAATAACCTCTTCTATATTCAAGCAGGACGCATCGTACAAACCACAGAAAAAAATGATGGTTATCGGTTAGCAATTCGAGTTTATCGAGCAGATATTGATTTTGGTCAAACCATCAAAATCAACACAGGTTCAGAAACTAAACAAACTGCATCACCAATCACTGCCAATATAGGAGATAAACAAGCACCATTAATAGAAATAACCACCGACATAGGTAATATGAATACTAACTTTTATGCTTTATGCCAGCGTTTAGGTACTCCTGTAAATACATCAACAACAGAACCAATATCATGTAAATAAACAACTAAATTTATTCTTCTCATCCTCTTCTTCTTATCTTTATTTGTCGTTCATTCATATACTATGAAAAAAAATTCCAAAATAATCAACAACCAAAAAGGGTTTACATTAGTCGAATTAATGGTTGGTTTAGTAATGTCATCCATCATAATTACTACCTTATTAGGATTTATGATTAATGTGATGGAAATAGACAGAAAAGAAAAAGCAAAAGTAACATCAGAACAAGAAATACAAGCAGCATTAGAATATATTTCCCGTGATTTACAACAAGCTTTTTATATCTATGATGCTCAAGGTATAGAAGCCATAAATCATCAACTACCTGCTCCTCCCAATGATATAGATAGAGTTCCTGTACTGGTTTTTTGGCAACGGGAATTAATTGAAGATGTCCTCCCAATTGCCGGCAGAGGTAAAGATGATGCTTTTGCTTATTCTTTAGTTGTTTATTTTTTAATCAAAGATACTAGGAGTTCTGGTTCTAATTGGTCTAAAATAGCCCGCATTGGTAAATGGAAAATCAGAGATGGTGTTTTAGCTAATAGCATGGATGATGATACAACAATTTCATGTTCAGGATTTACGGGTAAATATGTTCAAGGTTCTAGTAGTGACCCTAACGAATATTGTCCCAGTCCTGGTTTTAAACCCTTTGATTTAAATAGTCAAGGTACTGTAGCGGAAAGAATGAATGATTGGCAAAGAGGTAGTGATGCCTATACTGCTAATACATTAGTGCTGGTTGATTATATTGATCAAACTATAAATAACCCACCGCCAGCAGTTTGTCCTCCTAATTCGACAAGTCCTAATATTACTTGGTCTAAGGTAACTCCTGATAGTTTTAACACCACAGAAACAGGAAAAATGACCAGTTTTTATGCTTGTGTTGATAATCTCAATACAACAGTACAAGTATTTATTCGCGGTAATGCCTTGGCTCGTATTCATAATCAAAATATAGATTACAGTGAGCAGCGAGAAACTTATTTTCCCCGGACTAATATTAAAGTCCAAGGAAGAGGTTTTTTATATAAATAATTAGTAAGTGGTGATTAGTGATTAATGGGTTTACAACTATGAAATCTAACTCAAATAGTGGCTTTACTTTACTAGAAAATTTAATTATTATTTTGATAATTGGTATATTAGCTGGAATAGTTGCACCAGTTTGGTTATCTATTTTGCAGAATATGCGTTTAAATACTGCCCAAAGTCAACTGTATCAAGCAATACGCCAAGCACAAAGCCAAGCTAAAACCAAAAAATCAACTTGGCAGGTGAGTTTTAGAGAACAAAATGATACACTGCAATGGGCAGTTCATCCAGAAGCAATTGAATCAACCAATGTAGCCTGGAATAATATAGATTCTAACGTTCGCCTAGATACAGAAACAACATTACGTCAGTCTGATAGCATTAGATATGTTCAGTTTGATTATTTAGGTAGTATTAGAAAACCACCTTTAGGCAGAATTACCATATCGAGTAAATCTGGGGGAAAATCAAAACGTTGTGTATTTATATCCACAATTTTAGGAGCATTACGAACTGCCAAAGAAAATCCTACTCCTGAAAATGATAAATATTGTTATTAAAGTTTTAAATAATTTTTGTGCAGAAATTACCTAGCATTGCTAAACAACATATAATTATTTTTACCCGTTATCCAGAACCAGGTAAGACAAAAACCAGACTGATACCTGCTTTGGGAGATATGGGTGCTGCCAGTCTACAAAAACAGATGACAGAACATACTCTATCCCAAGTAAGGAAATTAACAACAACATCTGCTATAACTGTGGAAGTAAGGTTCTCTGGGGGTAGTTGCGAACTAATGCAAAATTGGTTAGGTCTTGACCTTCTGTATAAAAATCAAGGTGAAGGAGATTTAGGTCAGCGAATGATGCGATCGCTTACAGATGCTTTTGCTAACAACTGCGAACAAGTTATCATTATCGGTACTGATTGTCCTGGTTTAGATTGTCAAATTTTAATATCAGCCTTAGAGAAATTACAGGGATGTGAATTGGTACTCGGACCAGCAATAGATGGTGGTTACTACCTAATCGGTTTACGTCAACTTGTACCAGAACTATTCTCTAATATTCCTTGGGGAACTGCTCAAGTATTTTCACAGACCGTAGAAATAGCCCAAAAACTTAACCTATCGTCTGCATACTTATCCAGTTTAGCTGATGTTGACCGCCCAGAAGACCTCATAGTTTGGCAGCAAATAGCCACTGCATATTAAAAACTAGACCGAGTTTTTACATAGTCGTAAATACTTGACTGGCAAGAGGTCTAATATACAGCATTATTATTGTATGACTGAACATATTTATAATTGTGGTATATTTCAAAACTAAAACACTAGCCAGAAAAGTTTGCCTCATTTGTAAATATTCAGATATTCACTCTCAATATGATAGGCTTTATGCTCTCAGAGTTGTAACTTTATAAATGACAATTCAGTTTTATTGACAACAAATTTACAAAAATATGGTTAATCGTGTGACTTCTTCAAATAGTTCCCTGGCTCTGAAAGTAGTGGGACTTGTCTGTATTTTATCGTTTTTCGTTGATTTTGCGATTCTGTTAATGGGTTTTAGTCCTACAGACAAACAATCACAAATTGGCTTTACTACAGGAGTAGTTGATCGGGGAATTGTGCCAATGGTAGGTTTAGGTATGATCCTAGCTTCTTATTGGATGGATAGTGCTGAACAAGGAAGCGATCGCTCAGGCCTTAATCTTAGAGTACCATCTTTAATACTTTCTAGTCTCTTAGGTTTAATGTTTTTGTTGGTTTTTCCCCTACATCTTAACAACGTGCGTCAAGCCAGCACCCAAAGAGTTAATCAAATTAACCAACAAGCAGAACAAGCAGAAACCCAACTCAACAGCCAGCTAACCCAATTTCTCAATCAGTTAAATAACGACCAGGGTAAAGCCCAAATAGAACAACTGCGAAGTCGAGCTAAGGCACAATTTACCGACTTGTTAAATGATGAAACCAAATATAAACAAGCAATAGAAAACCCTCAACTGCCTGCACAACAAAAAGAACTACTGAAAAATTTCAAAGCTAACCCCCAAGAATTGGACAAATTTATTGCCCAACAAACTGATCCTAACCAAGTAGCACAACAAAGAATTAACGACATTCGCCAACGCAAAGAAGAAGCAGAGAAAAATGCAAAAGATGCAGCTTGGAGATCAGGAGTCAGAATAGGTATCAGCAGCTTATTGTTATCTATTGGATATATCATCATTGGTTGGACAGGCTTGAAAGGAATGGGTGCTGTACAAGGTGGTAAACGCAAAGCTCCCGCTCGTTAAACCATTGGCATTTAAGTAGTATTAACCGTCAACTCAAGTTGGCGGTTTATTATCAATCAATACGATCAAAACATTCACAAAAATCAAAATTAGTCAACTTTTTATATAAGCAAAAATGTTATCAATTTACATACTTACTTATAACGAAGAAATAGATATTGCAGCCTGTATTGAGTCAGTCATGTTATCTGACGACATCATAATTGTAGACTCATGCAGTAGCGATCGCACCCTAGAAATTGCTAGTAATTACCCTGTTCGCACAGTTCAACATCCCTTTGAAAGTCATGGTCAACAACGCACCTGGATGTTAGAATCTATTACGCCCAAATATGAATGGGTGTACATTCTCGAAGCCGATGAGCGGATGACACCAGAACTATTTAATGAGTGCATAGCCGCCACTAAAAATCCTGAATATATTGGTTACTATGTCGCTGAACGGGTTATGTTTATGGATCATTGGATTCGTTACAGCACTCAATACCCCCGTTATCAACTACGCCTATTCCGTCATGGTAAAGTTTGGTTTACAGATTATGGTCATACAGAAAGAGAAGTCTGTGATGGCGCCACAGGATTTATTAAAGAAACCTATCCCCATTACACTTGTAGCAAAGGTCTAACCCGCTGGCTGGAAAAACATAACCGTTATTCCACTGATGAAGCTAGAGAAACATTGTATCAATTAGAAAATGGCACAATTGACTGGCAACAATTATTTCTGGGAAAAACAGAGGTAGAAAGACGACGCGCCCTTAAAGACTTATCTTTGCGTACACCACTGAGACCATTTATTCGCTTTCTTTATATGTACTTTATCTTAGGTGGTTGTTTAGATGGACAACCTGGTTTAGCATGGTGTACTTTACAAGCATTTTATGAATATCTGATTTTGCTGAAAGTTTGGGAAATGAAATACAGCAACACTCAGCAGTCAATACCGAGTAATCAAAAATGATCCCCTATTAACAATACAATACCTTGTCCAAATTGGAAAAAGCCTTGATTAACCATTCTCTGATAACTGATAACTGAATAGTTATTAGTTGAAATCGGAATCTTGCTCCTGTACGGGCGAACGGCCGTTCGCCCCTCCTGATAACCGAATTAACAATTTTTAGCATCTTGTCAGATAGCACGCTAGGATTAGTAATACCCAGAAACTTGCAACAATCATTTACAGGTATTACAACGAAAAGTAACACTATTAAAAATTAACCAGTCAAAAGCATGGTTTTTACACGTCTATTTGCAGATTCTAAAGACTGATGATTAAGGAATAAGTAACAAATCTTAACTTAAGACTCAGTAATTAATACTCTCAACAAGTATTTGTGGTATGGATAACAATCACAAAAATTTTAGTAGCCTAGAAAAGGAGAACGGGGGCTTGGTAATTGAACGCCTGAAACAGGACTTAAAAAATGACCTGATAGCTGGCTTATTAGTGGTCATACCCCTAGCAACAACTATTTGGTTGACTATTACTATTGCCAATTGGGTTATTAACTTTCTCACCCAAATACCCAAACAGGTAAATCCCTTCGATGGTTTACACCCCATATTAGTCAATCTCTTAAACTTGCTAGTTGGACTAGCTGTACCACTACTAAGCATTCTTGTGATCGGCTTGATGGCTCGAAACATCGTTGGTAAATGGCTGCTAGATTTTGGGGAAAGACTCTTGCAAGCTATTCCTTTAGCTGGACAAGTATATAAAACCCTCAAGCAACTATTAGAAACAATACTCAAAGACTCCAACGGTAAATTCCGTCGAGTGGTTTTATTAGAATATCCTCGCAGGGAAATGTGGTCTATTGCCTTTGTCACTGGAGCAATTAGCAATCAGATTCAAGAGAAGATGGAGCGACCAATGTTAAGTGTTTTTATACCTACCACCCCTAACCCTACCACTGGATGGTATGCAATAGTACCAGAAGACGACGTAATTAATCTCTCTATCTCTATAGAAGATGCGTTCAAAATAGTTGTTTCCGGTGGTATAGTCGCTTCTGGTTCAGGTGTACCCCCCTTAGTGGTAGCAACATCAACTTCGGAAACAGCAAAAGAAAATCATCTGATGTCTGTGGAAGAAACTTGATTGGGCTTGTGGGTGACTTAAACAACTAAACGGTACAACCTAACAATAGAGTCTGATTAGATCAACCAACATCTTAACAGTTAAACCAGTTGTGCAAATGTGCCAAAATTGATATATTTATAAGTTTGCCCCATTGAGCCAATTTCTTCTTCCCCAACTACCAATACCATTATGCAACGTCGTAAACCCCAGCAAATTGCCAGAGAACTGGCACTGTTGAGCCTGAGCCAGCTGCCAGTCAATCCGAAAAAATTAGCAAAACTACCAGATGAACAGCTAGTAGCTAAATTAGTTTTAGGCGCAGTCCGCACCTTAACCACAGAAGTTCAAGACACCCTCAATAATGCCGCCGGAGAACTCCAACGCAGTAACGATCGCCTTCTGACTAGCCAAACAAGGGCTTCTGACCTAAATACCGCCAGAACCATGCTGCAAGAAGCAATCACCTACACCCAAACGGCTATCAATCAATTGGGTACAGCAGTTGATTTTCCAGAACTAATTCAATTAGCTAATCAAGACAGAGAAGTCCGTAACTACGCTAAAGAAATAGTAATTACCGTTGATGAAAACCGCAGCCTGATTGACAAGATAATCTCTGAAGCTTTGATTGATTGGCAAGTCACACGTCTTGCTCAAATAGATCGAGATATTCTGCACATTTCTGTGGCAGAAATGGAATTTATGGCAGTTCCTGCTAGTATTGCCATCAACGAAGCGGTAGAACTAGCTAAACGCTACAGTGGAGATGAAGGACACCGCTTTATTAATGGTGTTTTGCGCCGGGTGACAGAACAGAAAAAAACCGCATAAACAACTATCCTCACTTCTCCCAGTTTTTGAATGCGTTAAAAGTGAGGATATTCCCACAACTGCCATCACCAGAAAACATGACGAATTAAATTAAACTAATAATTAACTAATAACTGATAACTAAATAACTAATAATATTGCTGCAATGGTTTTTAATTGGTTCCGCCGTCAACAAAATGATTCTTCCCAAACTCCCCCACAGCAACCAGAAGGGGAAAATCCACCTGTACAAGAAACACAGCCAGAAGCAGCCACCGAAACTACACCAGATACAGCGGACTTGTTGGCTTATGCTAAAGCCGCTTATAAAAATATTCAACAAAAACAGCAGCCTCAAACATCAGAAACCACTGTAACTGAAGAACCGACGGAAGCAACTACAGAGGAAGTCACACCGACTACTGTTACCGAAGAACCTACGGAAGCAACTACAGAAGAAGTTATACCCACTGCTGTCACTGAAGAGCCTGCGGAAACAACCACAGAAGAAGTTATACCCACTGCTGTCACTGAAGAACCGACGGAAACAACTACAGAGGAAGTCACCCCAACTGCTGTCACTGAAGAACCGACGGAAGCAACTACAGAGGAAGTCAAACCAGTTAGTCAGACACAACCAGCGACACTATCTTTTTTAGAAAGGGCCGCAGCAGAAAGACAAGCCAAGCAAGAAAGATTGATAGCCAGTGCTGTTGAAGTTCCAGAACCAGAAACAACAGTAACTTCCACATCAAGTACAAACTCAACAGAAACAGAAGCGGAAATTCCCGATATAGAATTTGATGATGGTTTTATCTGGTCAACAGAAGTTTTAGCAGCCCAAGGTAGACGCGCAGAAGATATTTCCATCGAAGAAATTACCTGGTTGAAGAAACTACGCCAAGGTTTAGATAAAACTCGGCGGAATATTCTTAACCAACTGAAAGCAATTGTTGGTCAAGGCCCCTTAAATCAGGATGCTGTAGACGAAATTGAGGCATTACTTCTTCAAGCTGATGTGGGTGTAGAAGCTACAGATTTTATTGTTAATGCCCTCCAGCAAAAATTAAGGGATGAAGTTACACCACCAGAACAGGCGATCGCCTACCTGAAAAAAATCCTCCGGGATATGTTAGACGCACCCAGTCAAGCAACACCAAAATCTAGCTTTGCCCCAGAAAAAGATCAACTCACAATTTGGTTAATGACAGGGGTTAACGGCGCTGGTAAAACTACCACTATCGGGAAAATAGCTCATTTAGCCCAAAAATCAGGTTATAAATGCTTAATTGGCGCTGCTGATACCTTCCGGGCTGCTGCTGTCGAACAAGTCAAAGTTTGGGGACAAAGAAGCGGTGTCGAAGTAATAGCTAATCCCGGCAAAAATACAGATCCAGCCGCAGTCGTATTTGATGCGATCGCCGCTGCCCAATCACGAGGAACGGAATTATTATTAATAGATACCGCCGGACGACTGCAAAATAAAAAGAACTTAATGGACGAATTGAGTAAAGTTCGCCGCATTATAGATAAAAAAGCACCAGATACCCATGTAGAATCTCTCTTAGTTTTAGATTCAACCTTGGGGCAAAACGGATTAAGACAAGCAGAAGTATTTTCCCAAGCAGCCCAACTCAGCGGTGTAGTTTTAACAAAACTAGATGGTACAGCCAAAGGTGGTGTCGCCTTAGCAGTCGTTCAACAGTTAGGTTTACCAATTCGTTTTATTGGCGCAGGAGAAGGAATCGAAGATTTACGTCCCTTCTCTAGCTATGAATTTGTAGAAGCACTATTAAACGGGTAGGGTAATTTAGTGATGGTGGGTCTGGGGTGAAGGAAAACATCCTATCCTGATTCCTTCCCCTGGGCAAATTTTCCGGGCTGACCCCTAAAAATAAAAATAATTCTTTTTTTTTACAAAAAATGATTAACTTCTGGTAGAATTGCACACTAAAGCCATTTTTATAACTACCTAATGGTTGAATCTAATACTGGACTAGCATAACTGGCTAACAGCAGAAGATATGCAAACAAGTAGATGAGAGTGAATAAACTGGCTAGATACTCATAGACTCGTTATCAGGTTCTACTAAAAAAATTACTCACGAATAATGACTATCAACCATGGAGACAATATAAATATCATGGTTGTCATAAATTGCCCAGAATAATCTTTGCTTACAAAATTATCGGGTAATTTATTAAATTTGGTTCTATTGAGATAGATTCCAGGAAATTTAGTATGGAGCTAAATAACAGATTATGAAACATAGCATCTATTTATTGCATCTAAAAATTGTAAAAAACTCATAGCTAAGTGAATATTCTGGAAATTTGTGTTATACCAGTTAAATGTTTACAATTCATAACTTATTCTTGGCTTTCACAAATATGAAAATAAGCATTTTTCACTACTGACTTGATTGGAACAGTAGAAAATTCACTTAGCACTGTTTAGTTAAAGTTTCAAAATAGGGAATATCCAGCCAAGCAATCTTAAAAAATTTAGCCTTAACAATCTTCTACCCCATTTTCAGGAGGTTGCTACAAAAGGGGGAATCATAACATCAACTATTAGTATTATCATTTCTGCAACTAATGATTCAATGTTGATTAATTAGCCAAAATTTTAGCTAATTACTAACAGTACAGCATAGGCTAAGTACATCAAAGACAGCAGTAATTTACAGATTTTCATTCAAAAATAGATATTGTCAGCTATTTCTAGCGTCATCAAAATTATCATCTGATAGTAGACAAGGTTTTAATACACAAAAACTATAAACTTTAATAAATAGCAGTCAAACTTACCAAACAATGCAAAACTAATTACAATCAAATCCTCAGTCTTTATACTCTTGCTAAAATCATCAATTTTGCCGAATATGATTGAGCGATACCTAAAATAAGGAATTGATCAAAAATCCTAATTTACCATCTGTTAATATCACAAATAATAGTATAAATACCTGTGTCTCAATTTCCTCCTCATTCCACAGAAACTAATAATAGTGCCACCACAGATGTCACTCCAGTTGTGGCATTGAGAGAACTGGTGGCCAGACTTAATCGAGAACAAAATAAAATTCAAGACTTGCTTAGTTCTTTAGGGTTTGCCCTGAGAAGTTTCAATAATTTGAATCAGTTTTTAGAATTGATTCCTCTTATGGCCACAAGAGTTACCGATGCTGATGGTAGCGCCCTATTTCTTTATAAACCCAATGGTCAAATTAGATTAGAACAGCTACATTGGCAAGATAGCCAACAAAGAAAAAATATCCGCAAAGCCTTAGAAATTGCCAGTAGTCAAATTACGCTTTTACCCAATTCTGTTCCTCTAGCGACATCAACAGGGCTTTTAGATGATCAGATGCACAGGTATTTGGGTTCAGATGTACAAATTTTTGGGACAGCAATTTTAGTTAAGCATACAGAAAGGGGATGGCTTTATGTTTTAAGCCGTGATCCAGAATATAGTTGGACAGAGACTAGACAAAAATTAGTCAGGTTAGTTGCAGATCAAACCGCAGTAGCAATTGAGAATGATGAATTAGCAGTAGAACTGAAGAAAAAAGAAAGATTAGATCAAGAATTAGAAATTGGTGCGGAAATTCAACGCCGACTTTTACCACGTCAATGTCCTAATATTCCCGGTGCTGTTTTAGCAGCGCGTTGTAAACCAGCTAACCGTGTGGGTGGAGATTATTATGATTTTATTTGTACCAATCACAATCAATTAAAATCTAATACTCATACTAGCAGTAAAGAAGATATTAATTGGGCTTTAGTTATTGGGGATGTGATGGGTAAAGGTGTTCCTGCGGGTTTAATTATGACCATGTTAAGAGGAATGCTCAGAGGTGAAGTATTACATGGAAATTCAGCTGCGGGAATTCTACAAAATTTAAATCGCGTTATGTATGCGGATTTAGAAAATTCCCACCGCTTCGTGACTATGTTTTATTCAGAATATAATCCTTATACCCGTGTTTTATCATATAGCAATGCTGCCCATAATCCACCTTTGTGGTGGCACGCTGCTACTAAAACAGTTAGTAGATTAGATACAGTGGGAATGCTGATTGGTTTAGATGCTAACAGTCAATACGAGAATGGAGAAGCACAATTAGAACCTGGAGATACAGTTATCTATTATACAGATGGTTTGACGGATGCAGCGGCGGGTAGTGGCGATCGCTTTGATGAAGATAATTTTATTACTTCTTTGAAAGCTGCTTGTCGTTATTGTAATGGACCCCAAGAAATAGTTGATTATTTATTTGATAAGGTTGAGGATTTTATCGGCGCTGAACGGCAAAATACTGATGATATGACTTTGGTGGTTTTACAAATTTTACAGAGTTGAATTTTTTGGAGTTGAATTTTTTGGAAATATTTACGCCATTTGTCTAAGCATAGGATAAATCAGGTCATACAGATATTAGGATTGATCTCAACTAGCATAAATGTAAATGGTATCTGCTCAACCAGGAATGCCAAGTACCCAAAATCAAGCTAAGATTCAAAATAGACAAAAATCCTATTTCATGAATATGACATCAACAGTTACTAACGAGTCTCAAACCATGCAAGCTCCAAAACAAGGATTACCAGTAACAATTATTACAGGGTTCTTGGGCAGTGGAAAAACAACTTTACTCAATCATATTTTAACTAATCAGCAAGGCGTAAAAACCGCTGTTTTAGTGAACGAATTTGGCGAGATTGGCATTGATAACGAATTAATTGTATCCACCAATGATAATATGGTGGAACTTAGCAATGGTTGTATTTGTTGCACCATTAATAATGACTTAGTTGATGCAGTTTACCAAGTTTTAGAAAGGGAAGAAAAGCTAGATTATCTAGTTGTAGAAACCACAGGATTAGCAGATCCTTTACCCGTAGCAATGACATTTTTGGGATCTGAACTGCGAGATTTAACCAGATTAGATTCCATTGTTACCGTAGTAGATGCAGCAAATTATAGTTTAGACTTATTTAACTCTCAAGCTGCACTTAGTCAAATTACTTATGGTGATGTAATTCTACTGAATAAAACTGATTTAGTTGATGAAATCACTTTAACAGCATTAGAGAAAAAGATTAATGATGTTAAAGAAGGTTCAAGAATCATCAGAACTAAAAACTCTCAAGTTCCACTGCCTTTAATTCTCAGTGTGGGTTTATTTGAATCTGATCAATATTTTGATTCAGAAGAACATGAACATGAACATCATGATCATTCTACCTGTGAACATGATCACCATGACCATGACCATTCTACCTGCGGACATGATCATCATGACCATGAACATGACCACCATTCAGATCACTTAGAAAATGATGGTTTTATTTCTATTTCTTTCCAAAGTGATAAACCTTTCTCTATCCGTAAATTTCAATATTTCTTAGACAACCAACTACCCACAAATGTCTTCCGTGCTAAGGGTATTATGTGGTTTGAAGAAAGTCCCCAACGTCATATTTTCCATCTGTGCGGTAAACGCTTCACCATTGATGATGATCAGTGGAAAGGTGAAAAGAAAAACCAAATTGTTTTAATTGGTCAAAATTTAGATCAAGAAGCTTTACTTCAACAATTAGAAAATTGTCTTTGTTTACCTTCAGTTAGTAAAGGTAAAGGGTTTGGGAAATAATTATTAGTCATTAGTCATTAGTCATTAATTATATGACTTTTGACTCCTAACTTATTACTAAAAAATATTGAAAATGCCGATAATTAGGGCTTGCTGAATAAATCTCAAAACATTACAGGTAAACGATTTTAGCGATTTTGACTTTCAAAAAATGCAAGCTTTGATGAGGTGAGAACTGAAAAACCTTGCATTTAATTCCTGCTTCAAGGAAAAATAGTTCCCATCCAACTCTTGAAACTGTCACCTGTCACCTGTCACCTGTCACCTGTCTCCACGACAAGACTTTATCAGCAAACCCTAATTATTCAACGAGTCAAATCATCTCAAGTAACTGTAAATGGCGAAATTATCGGTAAAATTGGACAGGGATTAAATTTACTTGTTGGTATTGCCGAGGATGATACTGAGACCGAGTTATACCAATTTAATATGAAGCTGCATAGAAAAGAGCTTCTAGAATAAAGTTATAAAAAGTTATAAGATGAGATAGATATCACCTCGTCAAATGTAAGTTGCTCGAATAATTGTTGTATGCGATTGCGTAAATATTGCAAAGAAGATAAAAGTTCATTTTTTCGTATTGTTTAGGGTTTTTTTCCAGCGATTCTCTCAAATCAAAGCCTCTTGACAAGAGACTTACATCCTTAACTTGTCACCAATGGGATTAAATCATCTTATTAGCGCGATGAATGGATTTAACCCCTTTTATTCTTCTGGATAATATTAGTTCATTTACTACTTACTTAATCCCGAAGGTAACAGAACAGGGATAGGGATAGTGTTCACCTTTGGGTATTTTAATGTTGGCTGTCACTATGGCGTTAATAATTTTCTCATGTTTTATATCATTTCACAGCATATATTATATCTTTTGAAAACTTGCTATGGGGAGATGACTATAAACAAGAATAGATTTAATTTTATATTGGTGTGTCGAATAACTGCTTTCTATGGAGGTTTAGCAGAGCTAAACCTTTTTTTTATTCAATATGTTAGATATTACTCTCCTAAACCATAAAAATATCATTTAACTCTCCTTGAGGTAGTAGAAATTTCCATTTATAGAAATTAAGATTAATGTATTAATGCCTGAAAAACGTGTAATTGCCCTGGAATTATATTCAGGGCTTTTTTTATTAACAATCTCATATCATCTAGAAATATCATCTAGAAACTGCGGTTGATTATTTTTTTGCCTGATTACCAATATTTGCACCAAAAGGGTTTTACCGCTAATCATTCATAGCTGCTTTACATAATGAGAATCCGATTCAATAGCAGTTTTTCTAAATTTTGTACTCACCTAATAGAGAGATGAACGAGAATCAAATATAGTTTAAATTAGTTATATATGGTAAACACCTGGTATATATAGAGGCTTGGCTTTAGTCCAAGCCTTTTTCATGCTCAAGATAGAAGCCTATAGATTTTTATACTTTTGAATAAACCAGACTAGAAGATATTAATAAAATAACGCCATATCAGTAATCAAGGCATTTGCATATATCCCATAGGAAGATGATTCATAAGCAAACAAGAATTAAATTAATTTAGTACGTTGTTAAGCACAGCAATTTTAGAGGTTTGGTTAACAGCCAAACCCTTTTTTGATGTTAATATTGCTATAAATCCAGGATAAATCAAATGATTAATCAAATTTCAGACTACAATCCTAGTGGCATAGGCGAAGTTAATGGTAATCTTTGGGGACTACCGAAAAACTATGAAACTGCTAATTTAATTATTTTTTCTGTTCCTTGGGAAGTTACTGTTTCCTATGGTGCAGGAACAGCTAATGCACCACAAAAAATTTTAGATGCGTCCTATCAAATAGACATCTTTGATTTCGATAACCCTAATGGTTGGAAACAAGGAATTTACTTTGCAGAAATACCAGAAGATATATTAGATAAAAATAACTACTATCGTCAACAAGCTGCTAAAATTATCACTAGACAAGAAGAAGGTAAACCATTAACAAATACACCAGATTTAACACCTATACTCACAGAAATTAATCAAGCTGGTGAACAGGTAAATCAATGGTTATTTCATCAGTGTCAACAAGCAATGAATCAAGGTAAAAAAGTTGCTGTAATTGGTGGTGATCATAGTTCACCTTTAGGTTATTTTCAAGCTTTAGCTAGTCAATATGCTGATTTTGGCATTTTACATATTGATGCACACGCAGATTTACGCGATGCTTACGAAGGATTTGAATTTTCCCATGCGTCTATTATGTTTAATGCTTTGAAAATACCACAAATTTCTAAGTTAGTTCAAGTGGGTTTACGGGATATTTGTATTGATGAAGTGGAAATTATTAATAACTCTCAAGGTCGGGTAATTGCTTACTATGATACAATGATAAAACAACAAAAATATGCTGGTAAAAATTGGTTAGATTTATGTCAGGAAATCATCTCTAATTTACCAGAGAATGTACATATCAGTTTTGATGTAGATGGTTTAGATCCTAAACTATGTCCAAATACGGGAACACCTGTTCCGGGAGGATTGGAATTAGAGCAAGTTTATTGTTTATTTCGGGAAGTTGTGAAGAGTGGCAAAAAAATTATTGGGTTTGATATTTGTGAAGTTGGTGATGCTGAATGGGATGCTAATGTTGGTTCGAGAATAGCTTATAAGTTAGCTAATTTTTTGGATTTATCCCAAAAGAAATAAGAATTTTTTTGTCATCATCAAATTCTACAGCAGCTTTTAGCTAACAGCAGTCAGCATTAAAACTCCTTAAATAGTGACAAGGTTTTTGATGTCAATTTTGTATCTTATGCAAGTACATACCGCTATAAACCTGACAAGTTGTCACAAACAACAACATCGCCGACTCCACCTATTCCTTCGGAACGCTACGCGAACGTGGACTAATGAAAAATCAAGGCTTCTGAACGCACAAATGTGGGTTTTGTCTGTGTAGCCGCGATTTATAACTGCCCAGAGAGTTATGAATTTAGACTTTTCAAACATCCTCTTAGCAAAATCAATTTCCCTTATACACAAACTCATACTTACCCACCCTTTCCGCATCGGGTTGTACTTGCACCAAAACTGCATCACCAACCCTATCACCCATCCTATCACCATAATGTAAAAACTTAACTGTCCCCGTCGCACCAGAAAACACAAAATTACGACTTAAAACATCTTGAATATCTTTCCTTTTACTCCCCTTTTTCTCGATAGCATCAGCAATGATTTTAGTCGCATCAAAAGCTGTCGCTGTTCTCCAAGTAATTAAACTGGAATTTCGCCAAATTCTATTTGCATTTTCTACAAACTTTTGATTAGGTGAAACAGCAGCTTGCCAAGGAACTGCCATAATCATTCCATTCACAAAACTACCAGATTCTAAGGTTTTTTGAGTGTGTAAACTAGGATTTCCCAATAGTGAAATTTCACCTTTATTGGCTTTACCAATATCAAAAGCTTTATTAATTCTATCAACTTGAGGATTTAATAAAATTGCATCTACTTTTTTCTCTATAGCTTGTTTAACAATCTCTGTACTTTGAAAATTACTATCCGCAAAATCACAATTAATATCATTCATAAATTTAATACCTTTGCTTGTCATCGCATTGGTAAAAGATATTTCAAAAGACTGGTCAGCAGCTTTAGTATCACTACAAATTAAAATATTATTTTTTTCAGCTTTTTTAGCATATTCCACCAAATTTTCCGCAATCACAGCAAAGCTAATTACACTTCTATAAATATAATTACCATCAGTTTTATTATTACCGTGAGTTAATTGAATTGAGGTACTTGTGGGGGAAATCATCACTAATTTCCCAGCTTGATAAATATTCGACGCAGGTACACTAGCATCACTACTATTATGACCAACTACAGCTAAAATATCCCGACTTTCTACAAATCTACTAGCGATTTTTTTAGCAATTTTTGGTTGGTTATCATCGTTAGCAATTTGGATTTTTAAAAACTTTTCCCCTATACCACCGTCATTATTTATTTCCTGTTGTGCTTGTGCAACTCCCCGTAAAATTTCTAAAGCAACATTAGGATTACTACCCGTAGGTACAGCTACACCTATTTTTACTGATGGTTGATTTTTAATTTTGGCATTTTCTAAATATATTCTTGCTTCTGCATCATGGGGATAATCTTTTAAATAATCTGTAAAATGTTTAATTGCTAATTGATGTTTTTTCCACCATAATGCTTTAACTCCTGCTTCTTTATCGAAATCAACATCAGAATCAATTAAAACTTTTTCACCTTCACTAAAACGTTGTCTAAACTTAAATTCCTCTAGACAATAACCAAAAATAATCATCAATAAAAATATCAAACCTGTCATCATTGATGACTTAAAGATTATTTTATGAACATAACGATATTTAGGATATTTCAAAACTGATGCGGCAGGATTTTGGAAAATTACAGGTATCCAAGAAGCACAGGGATATTCTGTTTCTAACTCTTCCTGTAAACGCACACGGGAATGTTGTACAGAAGTATATAAAGATTCCCCAGATGCAAAAAAGGTGAGAAAATACCTTAAAAAAGATTGTGCCACAATATCAGGTACAGGTTCACGCATAACAATCATATAAGGGATGCGTAAATCTGATAAATTATGGGCTAAACCCAACCCATCACAGGAATTAAAAATTGCTAATTTTAAACCTTTTTGGACTGCATATTTTAAAGAATGACGTAAATCAGAAATGGGTAAAGTTTGTTTTTCATTAATTTGAATTTCTCCCAAACTTCCATCTGCTTGACTGCTACTATGTCCAGCAAAAAATAGAATATCCCAGGATTGATGCCATAATTTATCTAATAAATCTTCTCTTGATGGTTGTAGTAAAGGTTCAATAATTGCATCTGGTAATTTTTCCATTAATGAGTGGAAGTCAGATTCAATATTAATATCTTTGTTATTACCAAAAATAGCCAGAATTTTGACAGGACTTTTTAATTTAACTTTGTCCGGTTTATATTCTGAACTAATGACAACTTCTGGTTTAATATGGTGATCATCAAACACTTCCCATAAATGCCAAGGTAACTTTCTTAATAAAGGATCTTGTGTTTGTAAAATACACCGCACATTCTCCCATTCACCTATTTTTCTTAAAAATTGTCTTTCTAATTTTCTTACCGATTTTTGATTTAACCAATTATTAAAACTTGTGAGAAATTTGTTAGCAGCTTGATGGCAAATTTCTGAAGTAGAGACGTTAGTAATTTGTGCATCAGGAACAGTAATTAACCAATTTCCTGGTAATTTATTATATGCTGATTGCCATTGATAATAAACTTGGGGAAGTTCGGGGAATGCTGGTAAATTACCATTAATTTCTGCAAAGTGTAGTTTACCTTCTTCCCCAATTCTGATTTTAACAGGAAATCCTTGTTCAAAATTTCCTTCTCCAATCTCAAATATTACCCGTTTACCCACTGTAATTACCTTAATTTATCTACTTAAATGATAAATTTTTCTGTTATGCTAACATCACCTATTTTAACCATAACTTGAAATTTTTCGTTGATTTCTGCACAAAACTTTAACTGAATATAATTATCTTTTGCTTCTCTTGCTTCAGCTTCTAAAAATGTTTCTCCATTTTCATATAGTCCTAATAATTGCAATCCAGTAGGTAAATATTTTTTATTCCCCATCGGATATACTTTCAATAAAATCGAAAAAGTTTGATTTTTAGTAGGTACAAAAGCAAGCATTAACGCAACTGCATTTCCTCCTAACCACATTCCTAAGTCCATAATTCTTCTAGCAGCAATAAGAGGATGTTGAGGTGCTATTTCCCATAGTATTTCTGCTACAGTCCAGCGCATTTCTTCATCTGATTCATTCTGCAATAAATAAGCAAGAGTGTCTGTTAAGAAAATATCTGAATTTGGATCAGAATTAATTCGATTCAATAATTGTGATGGCAGTATTGCTGATAATCTTTTCTGTGGATATAATTGTTTAATAGTCTGCCAAACTTCTTGATTACTATCAATTTCTAATCCTCTCAGTGTGAAAGAACGAAATACGACATCTCTATGTTGGTATTTACTAAATTCTTCAATACTTTGCCATTTAGATGTATAGATCCCTTCCAACCATTGGCGCAATTTGACTAAAGAATGTTGATGATAATATTCTATAAAATCATCAAGTGTTTGTAATTCTTCTAAATTTATTTCTTGACTGTTAAGCTGTGGTAAAAATCCTCTCAGTTTAGCTTCTTGACAAGTGTAATTTATTTCTACAAACAAATAACCAAACTGATTTGTTTGTACTTCCCCAGGAACATAAAAATATAAATCCCCTGTTCTGATATATCTACATTCTAAATTTCCAATTCCTGGTAATACTAAATCTGCTGTATCTGCTAGTGTTCTAACCCAGTCATCCCAACTATGACTAGCTTCTAAAGCAGTAGGAATATCTAACATTTGCAAGTAATTATTAACTACTTGTACTGCTAAAGTATTCAGATAAACTTGTTTAGCTTTTGGTTTATTTGGTTGTTCCTGGGCAAATTTTAAAGCTGTATCTCGAAATTTGGCAGGAATGGGAATAGAGATGTATTGTTTTTCGTTATCGTAGTTCATAATTCACTCAATATCAAACTAAATTTTAACCTAAATATCAAAGTAACCTTCGTTATCAAAATACTCCTGAGATTTACCAAAATTGAGCAGCAGAGGAAAACATTGACGTTGATAAAAATTACTCAGAGTAGCGATAGGAATATCAAACTCTGTAGATAAATCAGACCAAGATGTTTCCGGTGGTAAACGCCGAGAAATTAACACGTAACAGTTAATATCTGGACGATTTCTAATATGAATACGTTTGAGTTTTTGGTAGTTTGTTTTTAACCATTCTTCAATTTCATCTAATATTAGTCTTGGTTGTGCAGGTGCAGGAATTAAATCTGTGGGATCTATTTCTTTTTCATCCTTTTCAAAAGGTGTTGTAAATTGATTCTGTTGTTCATAAAATCTAATTTGTTTATCCTTTAAACGGTAGCGAAGATAGTTGTTTATCCAAGTAAAAATACTACTTTTTTCAGGATTAAAAGGTTCTTTTGCGGTAGTTGCTTCACAAAGATTTCTGCAAAAATACCACCAGGTTTCTTGTAATGCTTCTTCTGCATCAGGAATACCCCAACCTCGAAGTAATTTACCCGTACTTTGAATTAGCATAATTAGTTTGTTTAACCCCTTTTGTCTTTCTGAGCTACCGCTAGGATATTGACAAATTTCTTGAATTAGTTGGATGATTTTTGCTTCTATTTCAGTCATGCTTATTATGATTGATTTTTCAGTAGTTTACTCCTGATTATAAAGATTATGATACCTAATAGCAAAAAGATAAAGGGTAGAAACAATATTATTTTTTTAAGAATTTCTCTTTGCCAATTAGATTCAGGTATGTTAAGCACATCTTTGGGAAATGTGACTTGAACTTCTAACTCTTGTTCTGGTACAACAGGCTGATTCGCTATAAACTCAAAGGCTGTGGGATTGATTTGACGCGATTTAGCTGATACTCCAAAACTCCTAAAATCCACAACTTTACCTGCTAATGCTTCCGGTAAGTTTACTCTTACTTTTGCATTTTGAATAGGTGCTGTGCGTTTAGCAAAAATAGCTTTCCAATAAACTAGAGTATTTTTATTTTTGGTATGTAATCCACCGATTACACGATAGTTGATCAAAAAAGTATGTGATTCTGGTGCTTTGAGTGGATGTTGCCAACGAATCCAAATGTAATTGTTTTTAATTCCTGTGGTACTAGGAATAACCTGATTATTTTCCGTGACTGTAATATCTTTGATTTCATCTACTTTATGTAAACGAATATAGCGATATCTTTGTTGAGAATATTGAGAAGTAAAAACATATTTTTGTTCTTCAGTTACTAGCATATCGCCATTATTCTGCACATCAATATTTACATTTACATAGTCCCAATAAAAGGAATTTTGCTGTGCTAATGCTGGAGAAAATGCAACTAGAATTGCCACTAAGATAGTGATTAATGAAAACAAGATTTTTCTGGTTCTTAGTTTATTCATGGTTAAAAATCATTGATTTTTACAAAAGACTGAAGAGAAAAAATATTAGGACTGACGCAAAATATATCTAAAAATCTCCTTTCTCTGCAAACTCTGCGCCTCTGCGGTTCATTTATTTTTTAATTATGCGTAAGTCCTAAACATAAAAATGTCTAATCATAATTTAGAGAAAATTGATCAACCACCACCACCGCAGCCACCACCACCACCACCGCAGCCACCACCACCACCACCGCAGCCACCACCACCACCACCGCAGCCACCACCACCACCGCAGCCACCTCCACCACCTCCACCGCTACCTCCACCACCTCCACGAGATGCAAGTTTTATTAATAAAATTACTCCCAGGAAAAATAAAATAACTGGCATTGCGGAAGTTGAAGAATTTTGAGAATTGCTGTTATTTGATGCTAAGACAATTTGAGAATTAGTAATTATTAATGTGAAGCTAAATAGCAATCCTAAATAAAACTTCTGAGGAATTAAAGCTGGAATATTGATATGAAGAAATTTAAAGTTTGGTTTAGGAATAACCCAATTATTATTGATATCTACTCTCCGAAAATTGCTTTTAACATCAAAGGGAATATTAGGTTTTGTCCAAATATCTGAAGGAGGATTTTCTCCAAAAAATTGTTGATAACTGGCTAGAGTATGCAAATACAAATTATCAAATTTATCTGTTTCTTGATTTCCACCACGACTAGGAAAATGATGTAATTTCATACCCAATATTTGACAAAATTCTTGCCAATAAGATTGGGTATATGTTAAATGTAAATGCCAAACTTGATCTATTGTATCTGATGGTGATACTGAATTTCCTGTCACGGCAGCAATGAAGGCGAATTTTTTATATTCATCAATTGCACGTTGAGTATATTCAGGTGTCCAGTTGTTTTCTTTTGCTAATTTTTTACTAAAGGAAAAACAGGAGTTTTTTTCATCTAAAGAAAATTCTTGGATACGTTGATATAATTCCGCTTGTTGAAGATTCATAGATTTTAAAGATGTAATCTTAGTTCTATGGGTTCTTCTGTCAATGCAGAGCGGTGTTATCTAAATCTTTACATAACTTAATATTTTTGGGAAATATGAACATGAGAAAATATAAAGCACCCACTGGGGTATCAACTATTGCTGTATTCCTGGCAAATTAAAATATCAAACCTTGCTAATGATGATTGGTATTTCTGCATTTATACTCATAGAACAATGGATTAAATATGGTCAACATAAATGCTTAGGATGAGATGATTAATCATCGAACTTTATGATATGATGATATTTTTATATATCGCCAATTTAATCATCTAAAAATTCATAAATCAGTCCATCTACTCCCTAGTTATTCTCATTTATAATAACGAAGAAAATATGAACTAAATCTAAAGTCGTTTAACTAAAGTTGATATTCCTGTATCTACAGGATATTTCTATTTAATGGATAGACAGGTAGTAAGTATTCTCACTGCTATGCCAAAATACAATCGTTATATTCGGGGTTGATCTGCTTGGGTAGGTTTTGAACAAACATCTGTACTGTTTGAAATAAATCCCCGCTATGCTGGAGATGTAAAATATACGAAAGAAACTGGAAATTTAATAAAAAACTAAAAAATTAATTTCCCCAAATTTGTTAAATTCTCAATAAATAGTTATTACTGTGTTCTTGAAGCGTATCTACCCTAACAAATCAACTAACCTTAATTATGGGAAACTATTTTTAGTTGTTTTAGTCTGTTTTCTTTAGATCCCAGTAAAAACAATATTGGTATCTAAAAAGCTTAATTTTTATTTAATAACGAGGTGTAATCTTAGGCAATAAAATATACATTAAAGGTATTGATGCTGAATTAAATTTTATCACGCACCTTTGTTTTTCCTATCATTGTACTTGGTAAATAAGTATAATTTTCTAACTAAAATGTGGAATTTATGTAATATTGTATCCATATTTTTATAGACATCAGTAAGCAGATGATCATCTAATTATCCAGAAAAAATTTTAGTGATCAGCTTGCTGCTAAAAACACATTCAGTCTAATTTGAAAGAGTTTAGTAGGACAATTGACATTCATCTGTTCAGGTTTTCAACTTCCTACTAACTTCTAAATGCTGAATACTAACAAAAAATGTGTTATAACCTACCGTCAGAAGCGTCATTGACGGTTCAACCCTTGAAGGAGTTATGCAGTGGAAAATAATAAGCTATTTTTGTGGCCACAGGGAATATTAATTATTTTACTGTGCCTAACTGGTACAGTAGGTATTGGTGCGATGATGCTATTTAAGCCGAAAATATCAGAAGCTCAAAGCCAACAAAATATAGACATAAATAATATTACTGTTAGTGTAGGAACTCAGAAGCGTGTAGAGCAGTTTAAGGCGGCAATGCTCAATACTTGGCAGCAGGAAGCACAAGCAAAGGGTATCGTTGTTGATGTACCATCAAGGTTTCAAGGCGCAACAATTAAAACTGCTACCCTTCCTCCAGACAAAAAAGTAATTGCACTTACCTTTGATGATGGACCATGGCCAAAAAGTACAGCCCAAGTATTAGATATTCTTAAAAAAAATGATATCAAGGGTACATTTTTTGTAGTGGGTAGAAACGTCCAAAATTACCCAGACTTAACTAGGCAAATAGTAGCGGAAGGTCATTCTATTGCTAATCATACCTGGCATCATTGGTATCATCACATGAATGCACAAACCGCAGCTTACGAAGTTGCTAATACTTCCGATATTATTCTCAAAACTACAGGGGTAAAAACGGGTTTATTTCGTCCACCAGGGGGAATAATGACCAATGGAGTTGTCAACTATGCACGTAATAATAAATATGCCGTTATTATGTGGTCTTCTGACTCTATAGATTATTCCCGTCCTGGTGTACCAAAATTAATCAATAATATTTTTAGATCAGCAAAACCGGGTGGTATTGTCTTAATGCACGACGGTGGAGGCGATCGCACCCGCACCGTTCAAGCTTTACCAGAAATTATCAGTAGGTTTCGCAAGCAAGGTTATGAGTTTGTCACTGTTCCAGAACTGCTAGAAATGCAAGACGAACATCAAGCCTCACTTGCAAAGAAGAAGGAGTAAGGGAGAGAGGGTGAGTGGGTGAGTGGGTGAAAATTCTTTATCTGTTCCCTGTCACCTGTCACCTGTTCCCTAACTAAACTGAACTCAACTGCTTACTTCCAACTTCCGCGTTAGCTTCAGCACTATCTGCTTCGGAAGGTGGGACAACTTGCCAGAACTTAGGTAAATATTCTGACCAATTTTGTAAAATTAGCTGTGCTTTGGGTGAACCAGTGCGATCGCCATGAGCTTTAATTAAGTCATGCAATTGTTTCTCACCAGCTTCTGTAACTACACGCTGAATTTTGACAATGCTGTGATTTACCAATTCTGGGAAATTACCATCTTCATCTAAGAAGTAACCTAGTCCTCCGGTCATACCTGCGCCGACGTTACGGCCAACTTTACCAAGAACCACAACCACACCGCCAGTCATATACTCGCAGCAGTGATCCCCAGCCCCTTCAATGACCGCTGTACCTTTGGAATTACGGACAGCAAACCTTTCTCCGGCTAAACCATTGGCAAATAACACACCACCAGTTGAACCGTACAAACAGGTATTACCAACAATCACATTTTCGGCTGAGTTGTAAGTCGCCTCTGCGGGGGGTTTAATAATAATCTCCCCACCGTGCATTCCCTTACCTACATAGTCGTTAGCTTCCCCATCGAGGGTTAAGGTTAAACCAGGGAGGTTAAATGCACCAAAACTTTGACCAACACTACCTTGGAAATTCAAGTTAATTTGACCTTCAAAACCGCTATCTCCATACTTAGAAGCGATCGCCCCAGCAAGTCTTGATCCTACTGTTCTATCAGTATTCACAACTTTAAAAGTCTTAGTCACAGTCGCCTGATTTTGAATTGCGGCTTGAATATCTCCATCAGCCAAAATCTGATCATCCAAAACATCACCATTGCTGTGTACATCTTCATGCACCAACCAGCTACGGTTTGATTTAGCATCTGGTAATTTGGTCAAACAGTCTAAATTCAAAGATTGGGTTTTTGTTAACTTGACATCGGAACGCACAGTTAACAGATCCGCCCTACCAGTCAACTCGTTTAAGGAACGATAACCCAATTTTGCCAATAAACTACGGACTTCTTCGGCGACAAAATAGAAGAAATTAACCACATTTTCAGGCACACCTGTAAAACGTTTACGTAGTTCTTCCTTCTGAGTGGCTACACCTTTGGGACAGGTGTTTAAATGACATACCCGCGCCATAATACAACCTTCGGCGATCATGGCAATAGAACCAAAACCGAACTCTTCCGCTCCCATTAATGCAGCAATGAGGACATCCCAGCCACTCTTTAAACCGCCATCAACTCTTAATGTGACGCGATCGCGTAAACCATTTTCCATCAATACCCGATGCACTTCTGTTAATCCCAATTCCCAGGGACTACCAGCGTGTTTAATGGAACTTAAAGGAGAAGCACCAGTACCGCCATCATGACCAGAAATTTGGATGATGTCGGCGTTAGCCTTAGCTACACCTGCGGCAATTGTACCAATGCCGATTTCTGCGACCAGTTTCACAGATACCTGGGCTTTGGGGTTAATTTGATGCAGGTCAAAAATTAACTGTGCTAAATCTTCAATGGAGTAAATGTCATGGTGGGGAGGGGGAGAAATCAAAGTCACACCGGGTTTAGAACGGCGCAACATGGCAATGTAGGGGCTAACCTTGGGGCCTGGTAGCTGTCCACCTTCTCCTGGTTTTGCACCTTGAGCCATTTTAATTTCAATTTGTCTGGCGCTGGCTAAATATCCAGGGGTAACACCAAAACGGCCGGAAGCGACCTGTTTGATGGCGCTGGAAGCGGTGTCACCATTTCTTAAACCATTCAAGTGAGGAAGAGTGGGTGAATGTCCAGTGGGATCAACATCACTTAAAACGTTGTAACGGACTGGATCTTCGCCACCTTCTCCAGAGTTAGATTTACCACCGATCCGGTTCATGGCGATCGCCAAAGTTTCATGTGCTTCCCTAGACAATGCACCTAAAGACATTCCCCCAGTACAGAAGCGTTTAGCAATTTCTGCCACTGACTCTACTTCTTCAATGGGGATAGAGGGACGTTCACTTTGGAAATCCAATAAATCCCGTAAAGCTGTTACAGGACGATTTTGTAAATGTTGTTTATAAACCTCATAATGGTCATACTGCTTACCATCAACAGCCTTGTGGAGAGACTTCACCAACTCTGGACTATTGCTATGGTATTCACCACCGGGACGGAATTGGACAAAACCTAAATTTTCTAATTTCTTAGTTGTTAATTCTGGGAAAGCCTTACCGTGGAAAGAAAGAATCTCTTGCGCCAACTCAGCACAACTTAAACCACCAATGCGGGAAGTAGTACCCCGGAAACCTAAATTTAACAACTCTCCACCGATACCAATAGCCTCAAAAATCTGCGCTGCTTGATAACTAGAAAGGAGAGAAATTCCCATTTTTGAGAGAATTTTCAACAATCCAGATTCTACAGCCTGACGATAATTAGCGATCGCCTGATCCAAACTCAGAGAATTAATTTTTCCCCGTTCCATAAACTGTTGAGTCTTAGGATCAGCCCACCAACTCCGCACAGTATCCAAAGCCATATAAGGGCAAATCGCACCCGCACCATAGCCCAACAAACAAGCAAAATGGTGGGTACTCCAACATTGGGCAGTATGCACAACCAAAGAAGTCTGCATCCGTACCCCTTCACGGATCAGGTGATGGTGAACTGCACCCACAGCCAACATCGGCGGAATGTAAGTATATTCAGAAGTTATCCCTGCTTCACCATTGGGGGCAATCTGATCACTCAAGATCAAAATTTTCGCCCCAGCTTTTACAGACTCAGCCGCTTGTTTTTGCAAAGCTTCTACCGCTACTTTCAAGCCTTCAGGCCCTGCGGAAATAGAAAACAATGTTGATAATTCAGCAGTACCAAAACCAGATAACTTAATTGCTTCTAACTCAGAATCAGTTAAAACAGGAGAATCTAATTTGAGTCTGCGAGCGTGTTCTGCCTTGGGTTCTAGTAAATTACCTCTTTCCCCCAATTCCACCGTCAAGGACATTACCAATTTTTCCCGTAACGGATCAATCGGTGGGTTTGTTACCTGAGCAAATCTTTGTTTGAAATAGTTATAAAGTAAATGAGGTTTTTCCGACAACACCGCCAGAGGAATATCATCCCCCATACAGAAAGTCGGTTCTCCGCCATTTTGCGCCATTGGCTGGATGATCATTTCCACATCTTCGCTGGTGTAGCCAAAAGCAATTTGTTGTTGCAGTAAGGTTTGTTTATCTACTAGGTTATTAGTCTCTAGTCCATTACTTACATAATGACCATTACCATTGCTAGATGACGACTTGACTAAATCTTTCAACTCTTGGCGATGTTGTTGCAACCAATCCCCATAAGGATGTAAATTCGCAATCCGCTGTTTAAGTTCCCAATTCTTTAAAATTTCATTGCTGCTTAAATCTACAGCAATCATCTGTCCTGGTCCAAGTCTGCCTTTTTCCAAAATATTAGCTTCTGGGAAATCAACTACACCCGCTTCTGAACCAACCACAATGTAGTCATCTTTGGTAATCAGATAACGAGCCGGTCTTAAACCATTTCTATCTAAGGTTGCACCAACTCTTTTCCCATCACTAAATACCAACAGCGCCGGACCATCCCAAGCCTCCTGTAAACCGCTGTAATATTCGTAAAAATCAGTAATCTCAGGATAGTTTTGCAGAGAAGGTTGATTTTTATAAGCCTCTGGCACCATCATCATTAAGGCTTCCAAGGGGCTACGGCCAGAACGTACCAGCAATTCCAGCACATTATCTAATGTGGCAGAATCACTACTGTCAATATTTACCAGTGGTTTAAATTCTTCGGCTCTGCCTTTCCAAATGGGATGATCTAAGGTCGCTTCCCGTGCCATCATCCAGTTAATGTTACCCAAAAGGGTGTTAATTTCCCCATTATGACCTAACAACCGCATGGGTTGAGCTAGAGGCCATTTGGGCATGGTGTTGGTGCTGAAGCGGCGGTGATAAACAGCAAAGGCACATTTGAAAGCTGGGTTTTTTAAATCTTGGTAAAATTCTCCTAATACTGCCGATCTCACCATGCCTTTATAAACAATGGTGCGGCTGGAAAGAGAACAAACATAAAACTCGTCAGCAATATTTTTAGCAGCTTTCACCACCCGGCGACGGGTAAGATACATTTCCCGTTCTAATTCATCGCCACTTTTATCAGGTGAACTCAGAAAAACCTGTTCTATATAAGGTTGGTTTTCTCTTGCTTGCACCCCTAAAACTTCTGGACTGACAGGAACTTCTCGCCAACCTAAAACAGTCAAGTTTTCTTCAGTCGCTACTTGTTCGAATATTGCTTTTAATTTTTTGGCTGATTCTTGCTCTTGGGGTAAGAAAATCATTCCTACGGCTATGTTGCCATTATTGGAAATATTTATTCCTTCTTGCTGAAACAATTCCCAAGGAATCGCTGTCAAAATCCCAGCCCCATCTCCTGAATCTTGATCCGCACTACAACCTCCTCTATGTTCTAGACAAGTGAGCGCATCTAGTGCTTTGGCTAATATTTCATGGTTAGCAATGTTTTGACGATGGGCAATAAAACCCACACCACAAGCATCTCTTTCTTCTACTAACCATCGTTGCCCTGGATAAATTTCCGTGTTTTCCATGGTTGATGATGTCTGATTCTGACCCTGATGTAATGATGGATGATTCATATTCTATTCCTGAAATTATTGAGTTACGGATTTTACTGCTTTGCCTAATGAAAGATAAAAACTTTCAATTTAGCCAAGAAACACATAATCACGAAAATTTAGGGAAAAAAAATTTTAACTTCAGGTTTACTTTTGGGTTAACCCGTGTTAAAATGTGCACGCTATTTTTTTTTAAGTGTCTACGGCCTACACTGCTATAAAAAGTACCTTTATCTGGACAAACTGCTTTCCCTGACATTACTTTACATTTACGTTTATTTACGATCTTGAAGCTAAGTATTTTTCCATCCCTTTTAGCCAGATAAAAGGTATTTTTCAGGATAACCTGCTTTGGTGGTGTACCTGCAATTAATTGTCAAGTCAACATTCTCTTGTCTCCAAAGCCTCAATTATCTTGATGCAGCAGCAAATACAGCGTATTAAGAAATATAACACCATATTCCCATTTGTAGGGTTGCGAAAATATCCTAATTGTCATATTTTTGCTGCTGATCCATTGCCACCATTTTCGCTACCAACTTTTACTCAAGTGGTGACAGCAGCCAATGGTAAACACCAGGCTGTACTATTGGTGATTATGGAATATCTTTATTTTGGTTCACTTACCGGGACTACTATTATAGCCTGTTTGTAAAAACGTGCTATTTAAAACAGTTGTTAGTAGTTTGGGTGGAAATATTGCTTGCCAGTTTTCACAAAGTATGAATAGCCACGTTAAATATTATCACGTTTGTTGATGATAAAAGTAATTTTTTTTGAAGATTCCCTGATAATTTAGTGAGGCTTAATTGGAGATGCTAAATTGATAGCAGGGAAAATATGATCAAATACGGATAACAAATATCTAGCTAAGGATAGTAAAAATGCGTAATTATTCCCAAAAACCCAAAAAATAAATTTTAATCTTATGACCATTATTAATCAATTGCTATTGATAAAATATTCTCTATTTCCTATTCTTGCGGCTACACTATGTTTTACCACTCATGCTACCAACGCTCAAGAATATCCTCCCAAGGCTAAATCATCACCCGGTTTGACTTCTGCACTACCAGCAAAGTTTTCTGGTAATCAAATTATTCTCAATGGTAAAACTTTACCGGGAGCATGGTTACAGCAACAGGAAGCATCTGGTAGATTCATAACTCATATTAGTGATGGGGCGTTAAGACAATTCCTTGGTGTAGATTTGCTCAATACTAGCAATCCTCAGTTACAACCTGTAGAGTGGTTTTCCCAAAGTACATCATCACCAACTTTCACCGCTAGGTTATTAGGAGGATATCGTTATTTAGATATTTCTAATTTTGCTCAAACCAAGAATTGGCAAGTCCAAGTTCAAGGTAATAGATTAGTTATTTCCACTCCCCCAGCTAAAATTAATAATATTCGACAGGGAAGACAATCATGGGGCGATCGCCTGGTGATAGATTTAGATAATCCTACACCTTGGCAAGTTACACCAGGACAAACTATTAAAGCACCCGTAGAATCTGATAACCCTGACTCCCAACCCCCCGGACAAACTTACAGAGAATGGATTGTTACTTTAGATAGTACGGCTGATTCTGGCTTAATTCAACGCTACACCCCCCAACCAGCACCACCAAATCAATTAAAACAACTACCATCAGCAACAGATCCAATACCACTGATTCAAAAAGTGGATCTGGTCAATAATCAAACTAAAATCAGTCTCAGTGTCCCCCTTGGTTCATATCCACAAATTATTACCCTCGCTAACCCAAATCGTTTAGTTGTAGATATTCGACCTGATGCTTTAGTTACTAAAGATATCACCTGGTCTCAGGGATTACGCTGGCAGCAAAAATATATAAATTTAGGAGCAGATAAGTTTTCCGTCGTTTGGTTGGAAATCAATCCTCGCACAGCACAGTTAAAAATCAGACCTATTTTTGCTAACTCAGAAAGCCAAACAGGGATAGCACCTTTAATTCAAACCGCCAAACGTTATTCAGCAGTCGCAGGTATCAATGGTGGTTATTTTAACCGTAATAATAAATTACCTTTAGGTGCTGTACGTACTGATAATCAGTGGATGTCAGGACCAATTTTAAACAGAGGGGCGATCGCCTGGAATGATAACGGAGAATTTTATTTTGGCCGCCTCACCTTAACAGAAAATTTAACTATCAACAACAACGAATCTTTACCAATTCTTTTTCTCAACAGTGGGTTTGTGCAGAATGGTATAGCCCGATATACACGATCTTGGGGTTCTACTTACACCCCCATCATAGACAACGAAATTATCCTTATCGTCCAAAATAACCAAATTACCAACCAGATCATCGGCGGTAAAGCCAACACTACTCCCATTCCCATCCCTGACAACGGCTACCTCCTCACCTTACGCGGTACGGCTACCAATAACGCCTCAAAACTGACACCTGGTACAAAAGTGAGTATTTCTAGCAATACTACCCCCAGTGAATTTAACCGTTATCCCCACATTATCGGCGCAGGTCCCCTATTAGTCCAAAATCGGCAAATTGTCCTCAATGGTGAAAGTGAAAAATTTAGTAAAGCCTTTGTTGCGGGAAAAGCAGTTCGTAGCGGTATTTGTACCACATCTACAGGTAATTTAATTATTGCTGCCACACATGATCGCGCTGGCGGGCCAGGACCAAATTTAGCCGAACACGCTAAATTAATGCAAGCTATGGGTTGTGTCAACGCCTTAAATCTGGACGGTGGCAGTTCTACCAGTTTATACTTAGGGGGACAACTACTAGATCGTTCTCCTAATACCGCAGCCCGTGTCCACAATGCCATCGGTATTTTCTTAAATACCCCTTAATAAATCCCTGATAAACTCAAAAAATATCATTTCAACTCTGCATTTTATATTCTTTGTAAACAAAAGTTTTGGACTTGAAATTTAAAGTTGAGAACAAGCTGACATTTTAATTTATGAAGAGTTAATGTAGACCTAATAATTTTGTTATTAAAGGGTTTTTTTCGTTGACTTAGTTTTGATATCGTAATCAAAGAGAATTAAAATTGCTAATTTTCCCTTTAGCAATAACACAGATAATTCTGTTAACAGTGTTAACAATTATTAAGAATAATAACTATTTTATAGATTTTTCACGAGGTAATTATGGCTCAACTAACAGAAACCGTAGCAAAAAATATTTCACCCCTTCCTAGCATCACTTCCAGAGGAATAGCTGCCAGTGAAATGCGTCCTTGGGGTTCGTTTACAGTTTTAGAAGAAGGCAGAGGTTACAAAATTAAACGGATAGAAGTAAACCCAGGTCATCGTCTTAGCTTGCAAATGCACCACCACCGCAGCGAACACTGGATAGTTGTTTCAGGTACAGCGAAGGTAGTCTGTGGAGAACAAGAAATTTTACTTAGTAATAATCAGTCAACTTATGTACCGCAATGTACAACTCACCGTTTAGAAAATCCTGGAGTTATTCCCTTAGTTTTAATTGAAGTTCAAAATGGTGAATACTTAGGCGAAGATGATATTATTCGCTACCAAGATGACTATGCTCGTAGTGATAAGTAGTAGGGAATTGGGAAAAAATAATTCTTGATTCTGACTCCTGTAATATTGAATATGGATTTTCTCGTCTTTGCCCAAATTCCATGATTCATTTGAGTCCCGCAGCAACCAGTGAGATAGAAAGATTAAAACGTAAGCAACAGCCGAATATTTTGTTTCGCTTGCACGTGAGACAAGGCGGCTGTTCTGATTGGATATACGATATTTCCTTTGATACAGTTGTCAATGCAGAAGATCAGGTTTTTGATGTCAATGATATTCAGCTACTCATAGATAAAGAAAGTATAAGATATCTTGACAATTTAACTGTAGATTATTCAGAGGATCTTATGGGTGGGGGCTTTCGTTTCCATAACCCCATCGCTACCAGTACCTGTAGCTGTGGTAATTCTTTTGCTATTTAGTTATTGGTCATTGGTTATTCGTCATTGGGAAAAATCTTTTTTCCCTCTCCCCTCTTCTCCTGACTCCTTGATATCCTCCCAAAAATAATAATTGACGTAAAAACACCAAAAACGCTATAATCAGGATTTGTTAAAATATAACATAAGCAGCTTCACGCGCTGTCACTCATGCCAACAATACAGCAATTAATACGTAGTGAACGCGAACTAGCGCGTCAGAAAACCAAATCTCCCGCTCTGAAAGAATGTCCCCAACGTCGGGGTGTTTGTACCAGAGTCTACACAACTACACCAAAAAAACCTAACTCAGCCCTCCGCAAAGTGGCAAGGGTAAGGCTTACCTCTGGATTTGAAGTCACAGCTTACATTCCAGGAATTGGCCACAACTTGCAAGAACACTCTGTAGTCATGATTCGTGGTGGTCGGGTAAAAGACCTACCTGGTGTGAGATATCACATTATCCGTGGCACACTCGATACAGCTGGAGTTAAAGACCGGAAACAAGGACGTTCCAAATATGGGACAAAGCGCCCGAAAGAAGCGAAAAAATAGGATATAGGCGGTTAATCACATAAAAAACGATTAATCGTCTTAACCTGGACCCTGATAAAAGAAAGAATCTCACGTCTCTTCTTGTTGATAAATAAATCTGTACCCTGTACTCAGGTGCGACTGTCAGGGTTGTCAATCACGATAAATTAAGCGATAGCTACACTTTGATGTAAATATTAAAGTTGATAATGTTATCGTCTTACCTGTCTAGTAGAGCATTAAGAGATCCATTGGTTGATCTTTAATTAATACTGGAAGAAAAAATCAAGGGAACGAGAGTGGTTAGTTATACCACTATCAAGACCCTATGTTCTGATACTATATAATTTCGTTGCCAAATTCCGAATTCAAGGATGAAGTATGTCTCGTCGTGGAGTTAGTCAAAGGCGGCCTGTTCCGCCTGACTCAGTTTATAATAGTCGTCTCGTTAGCATGATGATGCGGCGGATAATGCGTCATGGAAAAAAATCCCTTGCTGCCAGGATTGTATATGATGCCATGAAAACCATTGAAGAGCGGACAGGTAGCAATGCCCTAGAAGTATTTGAAAGAGCAGTCCGCAACGCAACACCCCTAGTTGAAGTAAAAGCGCGAAGAGTAGGGGGAGCGACCTATCAGGTACCTATGGAAGTACGCTCTGATCGTGGTACAACTCTAGCATTACGCTGGTTGGTAAGATTTTCCAGAGAAAGAGCAGGACGAACCATGGCTGGTAGACTAGCAAATGAATTAATGGATGCTGCTAACGAAACAGGCAGTTCCATTCGTAAGCGTGAAGAAACGCACCGGATGGCCGAAGCCAACAAAGCATTTGCACACTACCGTTACTAAGTGGAACAACGATATATCGCTCAACAGAAAGCGGTATATCGCCAGAGTTTTAGTAAAGACGGTTTTCCGTAAAAGTATAGAATCTTAACAAAGAGTAATATACAAGATATCATGAGGCAAAAATTATAGGAGGTTACTGTGGCACGCACAAACCCGCTGGAGAAAGTACGCAATATCGGCATTGCGGCGCATATAGATGCGGGAAAAACAACTACAACAGAGAGAATATTATTTTACTCTGGTATAGTTCATAAGATCGGTGAAGTTCACGAAGGAACTGCCGTTACAGACTGGATGGCACAGGAGCGGGAGAGAGGAATTACCATTACTGCTGCTGCGATTAGTACCAGTTGGAAAGATCATCAAGTTAACATTATTGACACTCCAGGTCACGTTGACTTCACCATCGAAGTTGAACGCTCCATGCGTGTTTTAGATGGTGTAATAGCTGTATTTTGTTCCGTAGGTGGTGTACAACCCCAATCCGAGACAGTATGGCGGCAAGCAGACCGTTATAAAGTACCTCGGATTGCGTTTGTTAACAAAATGGATCGCACAGGTGCGAACTTTTACAAAGTTCATGAGCAAATGCGCGATCGCTTGCGAGCAAACGCCATTGCTATTCAAATACCCATTGGTGGTGAAAGCGAATTCCAGGGCATCATTGACCTGGTAAAAATGTGTGCATACATTTACACCAATGACCTGGGAACAGATATTCAAACAACAGATATTCCTGCCGAATTGCAAGAAAAGGCAGCAGAATACCGCACCAAGCTGATAGAAGCTGTATCAGAAACTGATGATGAACTGATGAATAAGTACTTCGAGGGCGAAGAACTTACAGAACAGGAAATCCGTACAGCTTTACGTAAAGGTACAATTAAAGGAACAATTGTACCTGTGCTTTGTGGTTCAGCCTTCAAAAATAAAGGCGTGCAGTTGATGTTAGATGCAGTTGTAGACTATCTGCCAGCACCAACAGAAGTACCAGCAATTCAAGGCACACTGCTAGATGGTGAGTCCGTTGAGCGTCACGCTGATGACAACGAACCACTAGCGGCTTTGGCATTTAAGATCATGGCTGATCCTTATGGTCGCCTCACATTTATTCGTGTTTACTCTGGTGTACTTAAAAAAGGTAGTTACGTCCTTAACGCCAGTAAAGGTAAGAAAGAGCGTATTTCTCGTCTAGTGCTGATGAAAGCAGACGAGCGCCAAGACGTAGATGAACTACGGGCTGGTGACTTAGGTGCAGCAGTAGGATTGAAAGATACCTTAACCGGTGACACCTTATGTGATGAAGGATCACCTGTAATTCTGGAATCTTTATTTATTCCTGAACCTGTAATCTCGGTTGCGGTTGAACCCAAAACCAAGAATGACATGGACAAATTGTCCAAAGCACTGCAATCTTTGTCAGAAGAAGATCCCACCTTCCGTGTCAGTGTTGATCCAGAAACCAACCAAACCGTAATTGCCGGGATGGGAGAATTACACCTAGAAATTCTGGTAGATCGGATGTTACGTGAATTTAAGGTAGAAGCTAATGTGGGCGCACCCCAGGTAGCTTACCGTGAGACAATTCGTAAACCAGTCACCAAAGTAGAAGGTAAATTCATTCGTCAAAGTGGTGGTAAAGGTCAATACGGTCACGTAGTTATTGACTTAGAACCAGCAGAACCAGGTGCTGGCTTTGAATTCGTTTCCAAAATTGTAGGTGGTACTGTACCAAAAGAGTACATCAACCCCGCAGAGCAGGGAATGAAAGAATGTTGTGAATCTGGTGTAGTAGCTGGCTATCCACTAATTGATATCAAAGCCACTTTAGTAGATGGTTCTTACCATGATGTAGACTCCTCTGAAATGGCTTTCAAAATCGCTGGTTCAATGGCGATGAAAAACGCCGTATCAAAAGCTTCACCTGTCCTTCTAGAGCCGATGATGAAAGTTGAAGTAGAAGTTCCTGAAGACTTCCTTGGGGATGTCATGGGCGACCTCAACTCTCGTCGTGGACAAATTGAAGGAATGGGATCTGAAGATGGTCTAGCGAAAGTGACAGCTAAAGTACCATTGGCAGAAATGTTTGGCTATGCCACTGTTATCCGTTCTAAGACTCAAGGACGGGGCATATTCTCAATGGAATTTAGCCATTACGATGAAGTACCTCGCAACGTGGCTGAGGCAATCATCGCCAAAAGTAAAGGGAACGCATAATTAAAAAAGGAAACAATCATTCATGGCACGCTCAAAGTTTGAAAGAAATAAACCCCACTTAAATATTGGTACTGTTGGCCACGTTGACCACGGTAAAACAACTTTAACAGCAGCTATCACTATGACTTTGGCAGCTGCTGATGAAAATAATAAAGGTAAAGGATACGCTGACATTGATAATGCACCCGAAGAAAAAGCACGGGGTATTACAATTAATACTGCCCACGTTGAGTATGAAACTGGAGAACGTCACTATGCTCACGTAGACTGTCCTGGTCACGCTGACTATGTGAAGAATATGATTACTGGTGCAGCGCAAATGGATGGAGGTATCCTGGTAGTGGCTGCTACTGATGGTCCCATGCCCCAAACCCGTGAACACATTCTCTTGGCAAAACAAGTAGGTGTTCCCAGCCTAGTTGTTTTCTTGAATAAAGAAGACATGGTAGATGATGAAGAATTGATGGAGTTGGTAGAACTCGAAGTTCGGGAAATACTTTCTCAGTACGACTTTGACGGTGATAATATTCCTATTATCAAAGGATCTGGTCTAAAGGCTCTAGAAGCAATGACAGCAAACCCCAAAACTAAAAAGGGGGAAAATGAGTGGGTTGATAAAATCTATGAATTGATGGATGCTGTAGATTCTTACATACCCACTCCCGAACGTGATGTTGATAAAGACTTCTTGATGGCGGTAGAAGACGTATTCTCCATTACAGGTCGTGGTACAGTTGCGACTGGTCGGATTGAACGCGGAAAAGTTAAAGTTGGTGATAACGTTGAATTGGTAGGTATCAGAGATACCCGTGCTACCACCGTTACCGGAATTGAGATGTTCAAGAAGAGTCTTGATGAAGGTATGGCTGGTGATAACGCTGGTGTATTGCTACGCGGTATCCAAAAGGCAGATATCGAGCGCGGTATGGTAATTGCCAAGCCTAAATCTATTACTCCTCACACTCAGTTTGAAGGTGAAGTTTATATTCTGACTGAAAAAGAAGGAGGACGCAAAACTCCCTTTTTCGCTGGTTATCGTCCTCAGTTCTATGTACGTACAACCGATGTAACTGGAACTATTACCGCATACACCGCAGATGATGGCAGTGACGTAGAAATGGTTATGCCTGGTGACCGGATTAAAATGACAGTTGAACTGATTAACCCTATTGCGATTGAGCAAGGTATGCGTTTTGCTATTCGTGAAGGTGGCCGCACTATTGGTGCTGGTGTAGTAGCTAAAATCCTGAAATAATACTCACCTTTTTGCTCTGATCACAAGGGAGCAGAGATGGTACAATTCATCTCTGCTCCTTTTATTTCTGATCAATGGTTTTAGATTTGCGATAGTATCTAAAATCTTACACTTCAACACACAATCTAAAAATTAACAGAACCTGGAAAACTAAAGATGGCAACTTTACAGCAGCAGAAGATTAGAATTCGCTTACAAGCTTTCGACCGACGTTTATTGGATACATCTTGCGAGAAGATTGTAGATACAGCTAACCGCACTAACGCTACAGCTATAGGTCCGATTCCTTTACCCACAAAACGAAAGATATATTGTGTCCTGCGCTCACCTCACGTAGATAAAGATTCCCGCGAACATTTTGAAACCCGTACTCATCGTCGGATTATTGATATTTACCAGCCTTCTTCTAAGACTATTGATGCGCTGATGAAGTTAGATTTACCATCTGGTGTAGATATCGAAGTGAAATTGTAATTAGTCTGTGATTAATGATCATCTGTCAGTTGTAGAAAAACTGACTCAAAATTGATGATTGCAAGTTTACTTACATATAGTGTTAATCTTAACTAAGCTCTGAGCAGATTTCTCTCAGGGCTTTTTATTTATAGCAATGGACAAGGCGGTTAGGACATTAAGCAGAACTAAAACTTAGACACTGAAAGACTTCTGTCTATGTCACCGTGGCGTAGCACCTGTTCCCTGTCACCTGCTATACCTAGTAAAATTAATGTTAAAATAACAAAGTATGGGAAAAGTAGGGAAAAATATATTTTAAGAATAAATAAGAATAAAATTTATATCCAAATAACAATGACATCTTCTTCTAAAATTGCCGTCCGTGAATTACCTCTGTTTCCATTGCCTGAAGTGGTTCTTTTTCCTACTCGACCATTACCTTTACATATCTTTGAATTTCGTTACCGAATCATGATGAATACGATTTTGGAGAGCGATCGCAGGTTTGGCGTTTTAATGGTCGATCCAATCCAAGGTACAATTGCTAACGTTGGTTGCTGTGCAGAAATTATTCATTGTCAGCGTCTACCTGATGACCGAATGGAAATGTTAACTCTGGGACAGCAAAGGTTTAGGGTTTTAGAGTACGTTCGTGAAAAACCCTATCGTGTGGGTTTAGTAGAATGGATTGAAGACCAACCAACATCTGATGATTTACACTCTTTATCAACAGAAGTAGAACAATTACTACGTGATGTTGTTCGTCTTTCAGCTAAGTTAACTGAAAAAGATATTGAACTACCAGAAGATTTACCTGATTTACCTACTGAGTTGTCTTACTGGGTAGCGAGCAATCTTTACGGTGTCGCTCCTGAACAGCAAGCGTTGTTAGAACTACAAGATACATCGGCTCGTTTGCAAAGAGAAGCAGAAATTTTAACTTCTACTCGTAATCATCTGGCTGCACGCTCTGTTTTAAAAGACACTTTTAATAATATGGGTTAGTTATTAACTTTCAAAACTTCAATCCGTTTTTGTTTTGGTTACTTGTTGGTAATTGACCAAAAGAATGGGATACAAGCCCCGTCCTTCTAGGACGGCTTTATGGTAAAATTTAGGTATAGTCGCCATAGGGCATTGGGAGACTCTAAACGGACATGGAGGGACGGTAAGACCACTTGTGGCGCATTCCAGCGAAGTGTCAAGGAATCCTCGCTCCTTTAGGACGAGGAGGTATGTCAAAGTTATTTACTAACAGTCAATACGCTATAACTACCAAAAATCTTTAAAACCTCTGTGCAACTGGTTAACTCTGCTAAGGCTGATGCCATTAAAGTTGAGTTAACTGGTGCTTCTATATCTAGAAAAAATAAGTATTCTCCCAGAGAACGCTTGGTAGGCCGGGATTCAATGCGACTGAGATTTATTCCCAAGTGGGCAAATACTTCTAAAGCTTTAACGAGTGCGCCAGGAATATTTGCAGGGGTGCTAAAAGCTAACGATGTGTGAGTGGGCGTGAATAACTCCTGTTCCTGACTTGCTTGAGCCACTACCCAAAAACGTGTACAGTTTTCAGGATAGTCGTTAATCTCGCTGGCAAGAATGGGTAAATTGTAAAGTTGGGCTGCCCTATGGGAAGATATTGCTGCTGTTGTAGGTATTTGGGGAATTCGTTCTAGTGCTTCAGTGGTAGAACTGCTAGGAATTAAATTTGCATTGGGGAGAAATTTTGCCAACCACTGTTGACATTGTGCTAATGCTTGGGGATGAGAAAATACCGTTTCAATTTTATCCCAGCTATCGGCACAGGAAATTAAAACGTGATTGATGGGTAAAACTAAAGCCTGTTGAATTCTTAAACTGTCAAGTTGCCAAAGACTATCCATTGTCATACTAACGCTACCTTCAATGGAATTTTCAACGGGTACGACAGCTATTTGAGTTTGTTCTGTGGTAACAGCTTGTAATGATTTGACAATGGTAGGGTAAGCAGATAAGGTTGCGTCTGTCCCTTGATTAGTTTTGAGCCAGTTGAGATAGAAAGAGGCTGCTTGTTCGGAGTAAGTCCCTGCTGGTCCTAAATGGGCAATCGCTAAACTCATAATAGTTTACAAATTTTTTACAAATTGGAGATTGAATATAAAAAATTTTGGGTTTGCACTGAGTGCTAAAGTTACATAAGTTACAAAATCAAAACTCTATTTGCTCTCAGAAATCAAGTATTTTAGAGGCTTGAGTCCTTAATCCTCAAACAAGAATTCTTGACTACATATATCACTAATTTACTGACTATTCTGAGTGATTATGAATAAATCTGTTGATTTTGTGGAAATTATCTTACTTTGTTAAAAAATATTAAAATTAAAACATAATTATCTCATCTACTTATGCCTACCAAGTTTACCGCCTCTCAATCAGTCGAAATTGCTGTACCCAAGCAACCTATACCTATTCAACACTACTTGCGTCAGCCCCAACGTCTGGTGAGAACTTTGGCTGACAATAGTAGAATTCAACAACTATCAGAGGATGTATTTCGCTTAAAAATGCGACCTCTGAATTTTATGTCTTTGAAAATTCAACCTACTGTAGATATGAGAGTTTGGGCAGATACCCAAGGAACTATTTACTTACGCTCTGTAGGTTGTGAAATCCGAGGTTTTGAGTATATTAACCAGCGGTTTTCTCTGAATTTAAAAGGGTATCTATCACCCTACCATAATAATAATGAAACTTGGCTACATGGAAAGGCTGACTTAGAAGTGTTGGTAGATATTCCTCAACCATTTTCCCTGACCCCAAAAGCAATTTTGGAAGCTACAGGTAATGGCTTACTCAAAAGTGTTCTATTAACAATCAAGCAAAGATTATTACATCATCTACTATCAGATTATCGCTATTGGGTAATATCTCAAACACAAAATATTGATGTGAAAAGTGATAATACTGAAATCACACTTCTTAACTTTGAATGATTATTAAGCTCATACCCCGGCTGAAGCAAGGGGGATTTCGCGGGCATGGGCCATGGCGCATAGCGCATTGGGAAGAAATCCAATGCCCAATGCCCTTTGCCCAAGACGGCGGACGGCGATTCCTCCCACCCCTGTCAATACTGCTCGGTTAAGGAAAACGAGGGGGTAAGATCAGGAGAAAAGAGTTCGCGTTTTATTTACGAGAACTAACAAATTTACTTTTTCTCTTTGAGGCTATCGTATAATTCCACCCAATTTTGCCTAAGAGAATCAATACAAGACTGCAAGTGGTCAATTTGGGTTCGTCTGGCAACTGAGAGGACAGCATGAATATGATTGGGGCTGCCAGCCTTGCCTAAATGCTTATATTTGCTGAGTTTATCAGGTTGTTGAGTAGGGAAGATAGGTTTATTAGCCTGCAACTTGTAATACCAATAAGTACCCTGTTTACCCCGTGCTTGGTAACGCAAAACACAACATCCAGGAGGTGCTACCTCCCCAGAAGCCTGAATTTGTTGAATAGATAGTTGTAAAGTCGCAATAGCTTGTTGTATTAATTCGGCTCTAGAAATAATATCTGAGTCTTTTGCAGGCATTGACTTACGGGGGGAATGAGAAAAAATTACTTGTTCGCGGATTAAGTACGAGAACATTAACCCATTTATTCTATACTATTTTACAACTAAAATGAAACTGAACAGGGGTGCAAATGTCACTAATCAACTTTGAAGTCATTACAGCATCAGTGGCCAAAGCACAATTGCTGGTGGCGTTAGAACAAGTCATTCCCGCTCAAACTATACACAGAGCAATCATTAATACTTCGTCTCAAGAGCGAAGAGAACGAATACTACCCACTCACGTAGTTGTAGCTTTAGTCATTGCCATGAGTTTTTGGTCAACTGACTCCATAGTTGATGTCTTCAAAAATTTGATTCAAGGTTTGAGTAGTTTACAAATACCCCATCGTCTACGTTTTACTGCACCAACTTCTTCATCTATCAGCGAAGCACGTCAAAGAATCGGTCCTGCTGTGATGACTCGTTTGTTTGAAATGGTAGCAAAACCCCTAGCTACAATACAAACACCAGGTGCTTTTTTGGGAAACTTAAGATTGATGGCTATAGACGGAACAGTTTTTGATGTTCCTGATACTCCAGCCAATGCTAAAGTATTTGGTTATCCTGGTTCAAGACCGGGTACATATCCAGCTTTTCCCAAAGCTAGATTGGTTTTCTTAGTAGAAGCAGGAACTCATGTAATTGTTGATGCTCTATTGAGTCCCTATCGAATTGGCGAAAGAAAAAGAGCGATTCAAATTCTTCGCAGTGTTGGGGAAGGAATGTTGTTAATGTGGGATAGGGGATTGCATTCTTTTAAAATGGTTCATGCCGCAATCAAACAAAAGTGTCATATCCTTGGTCGTGTACCAGCGAATGTGAAATTTGAGGTAGTTAAGACTTTGGCTGATGGTTCTTATTTGTCTTGGATTGCACCTGATGGTAAATCTAAAAAGAAAGGTGCAACCAGAATTCCTATTCGTGTCATTGAATATGTGATTGAAGATAATGGTTCTGAGAAAGTATACCGTTTGATTACTGATTTAATGGATATTTCGGCTTACCCAGCACTGGTTTTGGCTCAAGAATATCATACTAGATGGGAAGCTGAAAATACTTTGGATGAATTAAAGGTGCATCTATTGGGGCGCAAAACTCTGGTTCGTTCTAAGAATCCTCGTGAAGTCATTCAAGAAATTTATGGTTGGTTGTTGGGACATTTTTGTATTCGTTGTTTGATGTTCCAAAGTGCTGCCGAAGCTGGTATTTCTCCATTACGTTTGAGTTTTACTGGTAGTTTACGATTAATTCGACGTGCTGTTCCTCAATTCCAACAAGCTGCTGCTGAAGATTTACATCTATTTTATAGTTGGTTAGTTGCAGAAATTTTAGATTTAGAAATCCCTCCTCCTCAATTTAGAAGTAATCCTAGAGTTTTGAAAAAGACGCGCTCCAAATTCCTCAGTAAAAAACGATGTCATCGTGGTAGTACCACTATCAATCAACCTTCTTTTATGATTAAAAAAATTGCTAGTTAGTCTGATTATATTTTCGCTTTCTTACCTTTATATTTGAGCAATTGAATATTATTTTATTCATAGGGACACTGTTCTGTGTTCACGGTGTGGCTTTTCTGTTTTCTCTCGGCTCTTAGTTCTCGTAAATAAAACGCGAACATATTTCCCTTGATCTTACCCCCTCTTTTTCCTTAACCGAGCAGTATTGCCACCCCTGTAAGGAATGTGCTTCCTCGCCGTCTTCTGTGATTGGGGAAATTTGTCTTCTCCTCTTTCCTATTGTCTAATTCCAGGTATTTGACAAGGACGAAAAGAAAGACGATGTAAGGGTGATGGACCGTATTTTTGTAAAGCCAGTAGATGTCTTTGGCTGCCATAACCCTTATTGCGCTCTAATTCATACATAGGATATTTAGCACCTAAGCGTAATATGAGGTCATCTCGCCAAACTTTAGCCATGATACTGGCCGCCGCAATGTTAAGCGATCGCTGATCTCCTTTAATCAGAGTTTCTTGTGGTATATTTAAACCTCTGATGAACTGATTGCCATCAACTAAGCAGAGTTCAGGCACAACTTTTAACTTGATTACAGCCCGTTTCATGGCTAACAGTGTCGCTTGTAAAATATTCAGACCATCAATTTCCGCAGTGGAAGCATAACCAATTTTCCAATCTACAGCTAATGTAGCAATTTGCTTTGATAACTTATTTCTCCGAGAACTAGATAACTTTTTACTATCTGTGATTTTCTCGGCGATTAGTTGTGGTAAAGCCTCTGTTGGCAAAATCACCGCCGCTGCGACTACTGGGCCAAATAAAGCACCACGCCCTACTTCATCTATACCAGAAACCCACCCACGAACATCAGAGTAGGTGGAAAATTCCCACCAACTAGACACTGCTGAGGGTGGGGTTACACAAACAGGCGTAGATGTTAGCTCTGTTTCTGCCATAAATAGAAGTGATTAACCATCCTCTGAATCTGGATTTGAAGCCGAAGAACGGCGACGACGACGACGATTAGGAGTAGTAGAGGTTTGATTTGTTTCTTCTTCGTTTGTAAAAGATTCAAATCCAACGTTTGGAGAATCTTCTGAAGATGGTTCTTCTGTCTCAGCTTTTGGTGTGGTAATTTTTACTTTGTTAACTTCAGGCTTTGGTGTTTCTGAAACTGGTGGTTCTGAAGTTAATTCAGTTATACTATTGCTTGGTTCTTCTCCTGGTTGAACCACGTTAAAAATCACAGATTTGGGATTTTTAACTTCTGATTCTAATTTGACTCCTGGAGAGATTCCCATCAAAGCAAACATATCTTGCTCTTGGGAAGACATTTCTATAGAAACAATCTGTGGTGGTTCTACCACTGGTTTGACAGGATCTATTTTCAGCTTGGCACGTTCTGGTTTCTCACTCCAACCGGATTTGATCAAACTGGGTGTACGTGTAGTGTCTCGGTCTGACACATCAGGGAGGAGAGATGAATTTTCTGATGAAGAATTGATTTCACCATCACCATCCAAGTCTAAATCTGAATCGTGAGGAAAACCACTTAATCGGATTTCATCTTTGCCATTAGTCCCATTGATACCGATCCGACTCCTGCGGGTACGGCTACGACGTTTGTTATCTCCTAGTTCTTGATAACTAGGATGGTTAACAAGGTTAACAGGACTCAATTCTGTATCATCAAATCCTTCTCCAAAACCATCATAGGCTTCCCGTGGTTCGGAAATGCGTGCAGTGGGCATTCTCTGTTCTCTTTGCGGCATGGGTGTAAACCGCTCTGGAATGTCTGCTGCGGGAATAGGCATCCGGTGTTCTATTTCCCCTGGTAAGCGTACGGTGTGTCCTAAACCACCACAGGTTGGACAAGGTTCACCAAATAATTCATAAATGTTTTGACCTTGGCGTTTGCGGGTCAGTTCTACTAAACCTAGTTCAGTTAATTGGGCAATTTGTGGACGGGCTTTGTCTGCTTTTAGGGCTTTGTTAAAATGTTCTAAAACTTGTAGTTGGTCACGTCTTGATTCCATATCAATGAAATCAACTACAATCACACCGGCAATGTTTCGCAGACGCAGTTGACGGGCAATTTCTGTAGCTGCTTCACAATTTGTCCACAAGACAGTTTCTCTAGCTGTTGCAGAACGAGTAAAAGAACCGGAGTTAACGTCAATTACTGTTAAAGCTTCTGTGGGTTCGATAATGATGTAACCACCGGAAGGTAAGTCTACTCTGGGTCGGAGGGCTTCACGAATAGCTGCATTGATGCGGAAGTATTCTAAAATGGGTGAGCGATCGCGGTGATGGTCAATTAATACGCCCTGTGGTGTTTGACCTCCACTCCAGTTTTGTAAATACTGTTTAACTCTTCTTAAACCAGTGCTGGAATCAGCAACTATGCGATTCACATCTGCACCGTACATATCCCGCAATACCCGCTGGATAAAGTCATCATCCCGATTCAGTAAGGCAGGAGCGCGGGTAGATTGGGCTTCTTGCTGAATTACTTCCCATTGTCTTTGTAGCAATTCTAAGTCTTCAATGATTGCTTCTTCTGGTTTTCCTTCAGCTTCTGTCCGCACCAAGACACCCATACCGGCAGGTTTAATTAAAATTGCTAGGGCGCGGAGACGGTTGCGCTCACTTTCACTTTTAATCCGTCTAGACAGATTTACCCCTCTACCGTAGGGCATTAGCACTACATAACGTCCTGGCAAGGTAATATTACCTGTTAGCCTTGGGCCTTTTGTGCCAGTCGGCTCTTTCATTACTTGCACTAATACTTTTTGCTGTGGTGTCAGCAATTCAGTAATAGCTGCGGAACTACGCTTAATTTTTAACGGTCCTAAGTCAGTAACATGAATAAAACCGTTGCGTTCTGGATCGCCGATATTGACGAAAGCTGCATCTATACCAGGTAATACATTTTCTACAACACCTAAGTAGATATCACCAATTTGATGATGACCAGTGGCAACAACGAGTTCTTGGATTTGATCTTCGGAAAATACAGCAGCAATCTGATGTTGCTCTGCAATAATAATTTGTTTTGGCATTCAAGTTCCTCAAAAATTGGCAGCACCAATGGGGATTAGAAGGAGCTTATTTTATACCTCTAGCCCCTACTGGCAGCCCTACAAGGCGCTACTGGTAATAAAAATTCAAAATCTAAGATTGCTTCCCACAGTTGAAAGCTAGTAAAAACACTGTAATTGCGTTTACACGCCTGATTATTTCAGAACGGCTGCATAAGTTTTAAGTAATTAAATCAACCGTCTATGGTTGATCTCTGAGCCAATACTTTATACCGTCTGGGGTAAAGGCATTGGTGCAGGTGTTGAAAAAAGCATAGAGTTAGATTTCAGGCGTAAAGCTATTGTTGGTCACTGATTCACACTGTAGCTATAGAGAGTGTTTTTCAATCTGCCTCAGTTTGTCTGGGATACAATCCTAGAAACTACACTCTAGTTATGTTTGCTTGCACTCCCTGGTTTTCAGGGCAGTGAATCAGAATCATTCAACGCAGCGCCAGAAAATTTCTCTTCGCTTCATTCTAGCGCAACCTTGCTAAAAATCAATTCATAGCGAATATAGTTATTCCGAGTAACTACTAGCAAGTTGCCCTTGAGAAACTATCTCCCTAAAACTAGCTGATTGCGGTGGATATGCAAAAGGTGAAATTCTTGACAAGCCACTATTCCTAGTATAGACAATATTTGCTCAGGACGCAAGTTCACACCATCGTGACGACAGCTACCCACATAACGCAAGATAGCCTGGGATTCACTAGGGGATGTGTCTACTTGTACTAGCTCAATTTCAAACAGGCGATCGCGCAGATTTATTATCTGGTGTTTGCCTGATTTAGTCGTATGTTCTGAGAGAATTTCCTCTCTAGCGATAATTTCCTTGATCCATGCTTGCCATGTTGCTGATGTTACTTCACTTAGTGTAGAAACTGTCACTAAATACTCTGCGGCTACCATTGCTTGGTTAGCGGCGGGTGCTTTCAGATGTATCTCTTCTACTTTGTAGATGGGAATATCAGAGGGTAACTGACTCACCAACTGAGTGCGAAAAGTTTCCACATCCATTGGTTGAGTTAGTTCAAAATCTACTATTTCTCCACTACTTGTACTTCCCAAGGATAAAGCACTGGCTACCGCAATTCGGGGATGGGGATGAAATCCACCACTAAATGCTACTGGTAAATCTGCTCGTCGCATGACTCGATCCAACAAACGCATTAAATCGAGGTGACTTACCAAAGCCATATTACCTTGTTTACCAAACCATACCCTTAACCGCTGGGCTTTGGTGGTATTGGCAACAAAATCACCAGAAAATTCTGGAATTGTCGGTGGTTCAATCACAATATTGTGACCAAAATCAGGGCTACAGACACCGCAATGGGAACAACCTTCAAAAGAACAATCAGGAACAATTGCTGCTTCTAGAGCGCGGTTTAAGTCTTCTTGCAGCCATTTTTTATCAATCCCGCTATCAATGTGATCCCAAGGTAAGGGAACGTCAAAAGGTGACAGGTGAGCCAGCGCGGTCTTGGGGGTTTCCCCCATAAGCGACTGGTGAACCCCGAAGGGGTGACAGGTTACAGGTGACGGTGTTTTTTCTTCTTTGTGTTCTCCAGAGAAAATATTCCATTCTCCGTTTTCAACTTGACGGTATTTCCAGTCTAAACCAGCTTCAGCTATTGCCTTTTCCCAAGCATTAAAAGCTGTTTCTACACTGTCATACCAAGAGTCCATCCCTGCGCCTAATTCCCAAGCCCGACGGAGAACTTTACCTAGAGAGCGATCGCCCCGGCCTATAAAGTCTTCCATGGCAGAAAGGCGAATATCAGTGAAGTTCACTTTGATATTGCGGATGCGGCGAAATTCTTGCCGTAGCAATTCCTGTTTGCGTTGAAACTCAGAGGTAGAAACGGAGTGCCATTGAAAGGGTGTGTGGGGTTTGGGTGTAAAGTTGGAAATCGTTAAATTAAAATTCAGAGGTCTTCTACCTCTACCCCGACATTCTCGCTGTAACCATCTCACCGTTTCTGCTATCCCAATCACATCTGCATCTGTTTCTCCTGGTAAACCAATCATAAAATACAGCTTGATTTTATCCCAGCCTTGTTCCCAGGCAGTTTTTATCCCCCGCAATAATTCCTCATTAGTTAACCCTTTATTAACAATATCTCGCATTCGCTGAGTACCGGCTTCTGGGGCAAAGGTTAAGCTACCTTGACGTGTACCTCCTAAGATATTGGCAATATTCTCATCAAATCTATCTACTCGCTGAGACGGTAATGATAAGGTAATATTTTCATTTTTGAGGCGATTCTTTATTTCCATCCCTACTGCGGGTAAGGATAAATAATCAGAACAACTCAGAGATAACAGGGAAAATTCATTGTACCCTGTTGCTCTCATTCCTGTTTCTATGGCTTCTACTACTTTTTCTGGTTCTACATCCCTCGCTGGACGGGTTAACATTCCTGGCTGACAAAAGCGACAACCACGGGTACAACCACGGCGAATTTCTATGGTTAGGCGATCATGAACTGTTTCGACGTAGGGAACTAAACCAATAGAATAGGCGGGAATAGGTGTTGCTACCCTTCTAATAATTTTTTCTGGTACATCTGGATGCAGGGGTTTAACTGCCCCATTTTCCCCCATCTCATAAAACTGCGGCACATACACACCAGGAACTTGTGCTAGGTCTAATAAAAGTTCTTCTCTAGTTAAACCTGCTGTTTTCCCTTCTGCTAAAACTAAACCAATCTCTGGTAATAGTTCTTCCCCATCTCCTAAAACAATAAAATCAAAAAAATCTGTGTACGGTTCGGGGTTAGATGTAGCTGTTTGTCCACCTGCAAAAATCAGGGGATATTGGTGATTGGTGACTGGGGAACATTGATCTTTGTTGCCAATTGCTGAACTCCTCTCTTGCCAGGTTAGGGGAATACTGGCTAAATCTAACATTTCCAGGATGTTGGTTGCCCCTAATTCATAACTGAGGCTAAAACCTAAAATATCAAATTCTCTGAGGGAGCGTTTTGACTCGACGGCAAACAGGGGTGTTTGAGTTTCTCTAAGTTTTGCTCCTAAATCTGTGCCTGGGAGATAGGCGCGATCGCAAAGTTGACTAGGTTGGGCATTTAAAATGTTATAGAGAATGATATGTCCTAGATTTGATGCCCCTACTTCATACACTTCTGGGTAGGTTAGCACCCAACGGACTGTAGCTGTATCCCAAGGCTTATGTACTGCTAAACGCTCATTTCCCAGGTAACGAGCAGGTTTTAAAATATCCGATGTTATTAATTTTTCTACTAAAACAGCCACTTTGCTATCTTTTAGCTAACTTAATTTACAACTTATTCCCTTGTATTGTAACTCAGAATTGTTTGATTCAAAATTAAAATCAAATTACATGATATCTGATATCAAAAAATTAACCACAGATCAACCCAGCTTATCTATTGATTAGATTAACCTGTTAAAAAATGTCACAAAAAGTAAATTAACCTAAGCAGTCAATACAAACCTTTTTTCCTGGATTAACTAAACTGGAGCTTTCTTTATTGAATCTTTATTGCATTAATAACGTTGTTTAAAGATTACCATGATCACACTATAAAGTGTGTTTATAAATACATTTTTTTTCTTCAAGTTACAAAACAATCTACATAGACAGCCAAAAAACTAATTAATTTTGTACCGTAGTCAGAAATTTTGATTTAGCCTTGTCTGATAATGGTTTAAGTCATAATTTACTCCTTGATTAACCGCGTCATCACTTAATTGATGGTCAAAAGTCTAGCAGTAATACAACTATGTATCTCAAAACTTATTGTGATCTAAATCACTTAAATTAAGTTACTTGGCTCACTCTTTATACTGTAGTACATCTTCGATAATAGTTAGTAATTAAAGTTGGTTTATTCTCTATGAACACACCATACGCAATTCGTCAACTGGTAGAAAAAGCTTTACACATCAAAAAGTTAACACCAGAGATAGAAAATGAGATCAACTCAGAACTAACTCAGTTAGGTTACATATCAGACGTTGACTATGAAGCTTTAGAACTGTTAATGGCTGAAATGGATGCGGGTAGAGTTCAATTAGTTCCCCGCTGGGGCTAGATTGTAATTAACCCTCAATTATTCTCAATAACTAAATTCTGCATTCAAGAATTTTCCAATTTTTTGCCGTCTTGGTAAGCTTGCCAGGCTTGGTAAATAAACTGTTGGAGTTTGTGTTGGGCAACATTATCAATATTAACTTTAGATTCTTTAGGCACAAGTTGGCTCAAGAGACTAATTACTTCTGTGTCGAGTGCAGGCCGAAATAAACCAATAGGCCACAGCAAGTCAGAAGCATCTCGCAAATCAGTAATTAAAGGTTGTTCTTGGATAAATTCAGCTAGTAGTAAAGGACGAACCCAACCAATATCACGGGAAGTTATGACTTGAATAACTTCACAATAGAGATTTCTGTTGCCACAATCCAATGATAAAATTTGTCCCAGTTGAAAGTTGGGGTGGATACTCATATAAACAGAGGAGAATAAATGATTTTGCGGTGGTTGGTTGTTTTTATTTGAGGAGCAACTTCATAAATCACACTCATCAGTTTAATATTATAATCTGAATAGATATTTTCTATTTTTACTTTTTCTAGGAAAATCAGTTTTTGCCTAGAATATAAAAGCAATCGTGTTATAGAATTAGGTAAACAACTGTTAAGCTGATGTTCAACAGAAGCTATATTGTAGTGAATAAAAGATCAAAGAGCCAAGAGCCGTGTCAGTAGAAACTATTCAAAAGCCTTCCACAACCCGTAAACTTGCGCCTCGGTATCGCGTGTTACTCCATAATGACGATTTTAACTCTATGGAGTATGTCGTTCAAGTCCTGATGACCACCGTACCCAGTATTACCCAGCCCCAAGCTGTTAGTATTATGATGGAAGCTCATCAGAACGGATTAGCTTTAGTAATTACCTGTGCTTTAGAACACGCTGAATTTTATTGTGAAACTTTAAAAAGTCATGGTTTAAGTAGCACCATTGAACCGGATGAATAGTTATTAGTCATTAGTTATTGGTCATTAGTCATTAGTAGTATATTGTTGACTGATAATAGATAACTAAATAAATTATGAAAATTAATTTAGCTAAACTTTCTCAAAGTCCCGCCCCTTTTAGGGTGGGTTGTTTTATTTTATGTTTATTAGTATTATGGCTGCCTTTTGCCACACCGATATATTTGTTGGTAGATGATTCTAATTTAGAAAGTATATTGACAATGGTGCTGCTTTATGCAGAGTTTATTATTCTACTCAAATTGTGGGGTAAGCAAGTTTATCAGCAACCCAAAATATTAACTAATTACGGTTTAGAATTTTCTAGTCTTAACGGTATTAATTTTATTCAAGGTTTGGCTATTGGCTTAATTAGTATTTTAATTGTGTTTGGTTTACAGGGTTTATTCGGTTGGTTAATATGGCAACAACCCCAAGCCTTTTTACTAAAGATAATTTTAGAAGGTTTGTTAGTTGGTTTTGGTATTGGGTTTGCAGAAGAATTATTATTTCGTGGTTGGTTATTGGATGAGTTAGAGAGAGACTATAACTTAAATTTAGCAGCTTGGATAAATGCTATTTTATTTGCTGTTGCCCATTTTATTAAACCACTAGAGGCAATTATTCATACTTTACCTCAATTTCCAGCTTTGGTATTATTAGGGTTAACGCAAGTATGGGGGAAACGGAGTAAAAAAGGACGTTTAGGTTTACCTATGGGTTTACATAGTGGTTTAGTCTGGGGTTATTACATTGTTAATGTGGGAGAATTGATAAAGTATCCGGGTGTAGTTCCTGACTGGATAACAGGTGTGAATAATAATCCTTTACAGGGGATAATGGGGATATTATTTATGGGTGGAATGGCTTGGTGGATGAAAAATAAGTCGTAATTTGTAATTTACTGATGATTAAATATCTGCTAATTTTACTATTTTTAATTTTGTCTTTTTCATTCACATCACCAGCTTCGGCTATGGTGTGTAGAAAATATCAAGATCAAGAAATTTGTATTTTGAGTATCAAACGTAGTGCTAAAAAGTATTGGGAATACAGAGCATCTGTAAGTATTAATGGTGTTAAAACTCCTGTAGAAATTTATAATTGTCGTGGTAAGTTTAAAATTAATAAAGATGGAACTGTAACTCAATTTACAGAAAATAGTCCAGGGGAAATGATTTGTAGTTTTTTTCAAAAGTGATAACAATGATCATGGCGGGCAAGATGCCCACCCCACAAGAGTTTTAGGCTAATTTTTGTCGTATTCGTCAATAACTTTAGCTAAACTTGGTACAGCTTCTTCAATGTGTTGTTTAGCTGAATTACGTAGCTTATTATAAACACCTTTAACGGCTGTATTATTGCTTTTTTTAATGCGAATATCGGTAATACTCAGTAATAAATCTGCTGTGCGAGAACTATTGTTAGTAATATGTTTGACAGGATCACCTGTTTGTAAACCCTCATCCCATAAAGGATCAAGTACAGCAAAAGACTCTGGTAAAAGACGCTCAATAGCACCAGCACAGTATCGGGGGCTAATTCCTTTAATAGCAGCATAACCAGCTTTAATAGCTAAACCAGAAATTCCGCTTTTAGCTGCAACTTGTTCATCCAATAAAGTTGTGCAGTTGTCAACGAGTTTTTTTCTTTTTTGATTATCTGCTAAACCGTCAATTAATGCCATTTTAATTTTCCTTATTACCAATGCTTTGAGTTTATATTCCAATCAGTTTATCTAATAAATAGGAAACTATAAACTGATTTATTATTTACTTTTTGTAGTGAAAACCTGCCACATAACAAACCCAGCAAATGCTAAATATGCAAATACTGTCAGCCATTCTTGGGCGCGGCTAAAAGTATCATTCATGATATGTTTATAAAGATTTTTATTGGTTGTTTGTGAGTTAGTTAGAGTCGAGGTTTACCTAAAAATGTCTTCCTATCTCACGCCAATTTTTCAGGAAGATTTATTGAGGCAATTTTTCCAGGATTGTACCTACTATACAAGCTCTTTCTAAATTTACTCCAGTCAAATTGGCAGATTCTAATTCACTACAAAGTAAATTAGCTCCGGTTAAATTTGCACCTGCTAAGTTTGCTCCGCGCAAGTCCGCTTCTTCTAAATTAGCTTCACTCAATAAAGCCCCTTGTAAATCAGCCCGACTCAAGTCTGCACCTTTCAGATTTGCTCCTGAGAGGTTAGCACCTCGTAAATCAGCAGCGCGAAAGTCAACACTTTGGAGATTGACACTCATTAAATTTGCACCACTTAAAAAAGCACCTGCTAAGGAAGCATCTTTGAGGTTAGCACTCATTAGGTTTGCACCCCGGAGGTTACTACCCCTCAGATCAGCGTTTGTCAAGTCTGCTTGCATGAGGTTTGCACCCATTAAGTTAGCTCGCAGATCAGTTTCTTGCAGGTTTGCACCCATTAAGTTTGCACCTTCAAAATGGGCGCCTTCAAGTTTAGAACCACAGAAATTAGCGCCCACTAAGGTAGCACCTGCTAGGTGGATGTGGTTTAAATCGAGTTGGGATAAATCCTCATCTTCTAAGTCTGTACCTGAAAGTTGCTTAATTTTCCCTAGTCGAATGGCTTCTATATTCATGGATGATTAATTTTGCGTGATGATATTTGTATTTGTAGTTAACTGACGACGTTTAAATTTTGACTGCCCTGGCGACTGTCCCAACGGTTATCAAGTAACCAGATACTACTACTAACTTTGGGTGTCATTAAAGGTAAATCTAGACCTTGTTGTAAACCCATGACTAGCAGTGTGAGAGTATCTACAAGTTTAGGATCAAAACGGATGGATTGTTGCTGTCTACATTCTTCTAAGGCTTGGGTAAAGATTTCTTCCCGGCTTTTACCAGATGAACTTTGCTGGTTGACTCGCCATTGAAAGTCTGCAATTAAGGCTAAGATTCTTGATTCTAGAGGGATTTCATCACCACTTAAACCTGCGGGTTCACCTGTACCATTCCACCATTCGGTTTGGTGGGTGATAATTTGGGCAACTGCTCGTAATCTTGGCATTGTTCTCAGTGCTTGCGCTCCTGGAACTAGGGGACAGGTTAAAGGACAACTGGGGGCATCTTCTTGGTAGTGGGTAGATTGGGGTGAGAGTACACTGTCTGCTTTTTGCAGTGGATCTATGCGATGTAGTAGTGCTGCAAGACGCAATCTTTTAATTTGCCATGCGGGTAGATCTAACATTTGTCCGATGGTTTCAGATAGTGCGACAACTTCGGTGGCAGCCCTGGGATTGTTAATATCTGCTAAATCCATGATCTGCGCCATTCTCAGGAAGGCTTGGACTTCGTTGGAAGCCAAGTTGCGATCTAGGGTTTGTTGTCCTTTGTTGGTGGTAAAATCTAGATTTTCTTGCCCTGTTTGCAGGTAGTTGACGACGCGAGTAACTACTTGAGTGAGGTCTATGGCAGATTTGCGGATGGGGGAAATTGCTTGGGTGTGGGTTTTGAGTTTTGCGGCTAGTTCTGGGTTGTAGGTCTGGATATGAGCGATCGCCAATTCTACGGTTTCTCTCACCAGTGCTGGTTCAAATGTCCAAAAACCATAAAATTTGCGCTCTACATCCGATCCAGGTAAACCACCAACGATATAGTCAGCTTCTGATAATTCTTGACAAATTACCATAGCTGTGTATTCAGAAGATAAAATAATTAAATGCCATTCTTGGGCAACTGGATCATCTGTTTGCAAACCGACTAAATTGACATTAGATAGTTGACTGGTAGAATGTTCAGAGAAACCGGAATCAGCAGCAGCCATGATCGCAATTTCACTACTTTTTTGGGCAATGTCTGCGTACCTATTTGCTTCTTGTAAATACCATTTACCTTGTTGAAAGGCTGTAATTACTAAAGGTTTATCATCTGTTTCTAAAATTTGATCTTCTAAGGCGTGACATAGAGCAACTAAAGTATTTTTATAATACACCCCAAAGTTAATCGGTCTGGTACTTTGGCGATGGGCTGTTTCTAGTTTTTGCAGTATTGAACCTTGTAACATAATGGGTAATGGGTAATGGGGCATGGGGCATGGGGCATGGGGCATGGGGCATGGGGCATGGTAAAATCTTTCACCCACTCACCCCCTCACCCACTTACCCCCTCACCCCCTCATTTAACACCTGCTAGTTCTTGCTTAGGTGTTTCAATCGGTGCGGTAAGTGCTGTTTCTAATTCAGCGCAACCCAATTTTTCCTCTAGGATGTTCATTACTTCCCTACCGAAGTCATTGGGGTTTTGTCGCCAAGCTTGTAAACAAACTTCCCCAAAAAATGAACCTAGTGGTTCAGGATTCCACAGTAGTTTTTTGGCTGTCCAAGGCATTAAACTCATAGGATTATACCCTGGTTTAAGAATACCTTCTTTAAAAGCATATTCTTCTAAGTGGGTATGGGGTTGGAGTCCAATAAAAAATATGGCTGGTTCAACTTTATCCGCACCAAAGATTTTTTCTAGTTCTCGGTGATAAGCGATGGTTTGACGGATGGTTTCTGAGCGCTCGTCAATGACGTTAAATGAGTAATTCACGGAAACCATGTCATTAAAACCGGCGGTTTTCAAATCTCGACAATTTTGTAAAACTGTCCGCAGGTTATAACCCATCCGCATTTTCCGTACTAATTCTTGTGAACCGCTGGTAATACCGATTTCAAAATAATTCATGCCGGTTTTAGCCATCAACTCACACAGTTCTGGTGTTAAGTTATCTGCTCTAATATATGCTGCCCAGTTAATATCTGTCATGCCAGAATCTACTATTTTTTGCAATAGTTCGATGGCATCATCCATATATTTACGGGCGGGGATAAATTGAGCATCGGTAAACCAGAAGTTCCGTACACCACGATTATATAGTTGGCGAATTTCTGCCACAACTTCATCGGCGGGATTAATGCGGACTTGTTTTCCTTCTACTACAGTATAAACACAGTAACAGCAGTTATGAGGACAACCGCGTTTAGTTTGCACTCCTATATAGAAATCTTTATCTTGCAAGTAATAATTAATTTCTGGCCAGATGGTTTCTATATAGTCATAGTTACAGGCTGTTTTTTCTAGAGGTGTGGGTTGTTCGTGGATAAGGCGTTCTCTGGGTTGGTTTTCTCTGACTACATAACAACGTTCATCCCGAAATTCTGCACCACTCAAATATTTACTTAGTAGGGTTTCACCTTCACCGACAGAAATAATTGTTCCTGTGGGTAAACTTTTTCCTAACTGTTCATAAAATACGCTGACAGCACCACCACCAACCACTGCACGGGCTTGGTTATGATATCTTTGGGCGCGTTTTAAACCCCGTTTGATTAATCCCAAGTTTCGCCATAGTTCTACATAGTAAGCGATGAAGATCCGCAAACCGCCCAATGCACCCCGTAATTTAATCAAGGGGTTTTTGGCATAGTAAAATTCAAAGGCATTTTGGAGGGGGTTTCCACCTCTTCCTCCCACTGGTGCATAGATTTGGATATCTCGCCAAGAAAAGACTAGGAGTGTGGGTTTAAATTCATCAATACAACTATCTAAGGCGGTGGCGTAATCTAAAGGTGGAACTGTGCCTAAATCAAAGATTTTTTGTTCGATGTTAGGAAATTGTTTGTGGACATGATCCGATAGATAGACAACCCCAATGGGAAAGATGGGGTTACAGGGAAGGCGAACGTAAAGGATTCGATTTTCCGTCATGGTTGTTTCAACTGCCATCTTGCCAATTTTGAGGGTATTTGTGAGCTTAATATTAATTTACCAATATTTAATTTTATTTTGGTGAGGGGATTTTTTTGTCTATCGGCAATTTTACTTACTGCAAGGTAATGTAAATAAAAATTTGCTCTATCAATTGACGGGTATTTTGTAGTGACATGAAATACAACGAAATCAGCATAAATTCAATAAATTTCCGTAAATATGCTAGACATCTTTGTCCTTTTCTCGTAAAATACGCTTAATGTCCTCATACTTAGGTGTTCAAGTTTTTACTGGGCTTTGCATCACCTTGTTGTGACTGACGTTATTTGCAAACTTTAAAAAAGGACAATGTAATGAAATTATCTCAGATTCTGCCTTTGGTGGTTGGTGGCGCTGTGGCTGGTATGGTTCTTAGTGGTGCATCTCCAGCGCAAGCATTAAGCTATACTTTCAGTTTTAGTAATGTTGAAGGTACAGTTCCTGGTACTGTATCGGGTACAATTGTATTGCCAGATGGTGATGGAACTTCTGCCGCTACCTCTGTACTGATTACATCTGCTCCTGGTGGATTAGGTTATGATCCTACAGGATTTGATTTTGTTAGTAACACTGTCGAAAACTTATTCGTTGTATCAGGTGGTAACATAGATGCTGCAAATAGTGCTTTCATCGGTTTCTTTAATGGGGGTACAGCACTTTCACTTAAAAATACTCTTGCTGACGGCTCTACATTCCTAGATGCTCTAAATGGATCAAATTTGGGTGCTACAGGTGTCAGAGATGCTTCTTCAGCAACATTGACTTATGGCGCAGCATCAACCCCCGTACCTTTCGACACTCCCGCAGGTCAAGCTATGGCCACAGTCGGTTCTCTGTTTGCTCTAGGGTTGATGAGACAAGCTAAAAAGCGTTTAGCAGTAAAGAAACTTGTTGTTAATCCTATGGAAACTGTGGTTTCATAGATTGTCAGAAATGGCTAACGCCTCCCGTTAGGGATACAGAATATCCAGGATTTGAGGATATTCAGGATGATTTGTTAGTGTGCGTTAGATGTTAAGAGTTTGACGCACTTTATTTTGTCAGAATCAGGATGTCCAGGATTTGAGGATTTACGGGATGGTTTAGTCGGTTGCTTTGGATATTAAAAATCTTGTTTTTTTGATGAATTTATCTAGTCTGACTTTTTATTTCCCCAACGGGATGTCCTGATTCAGACATTCGATTTTCCATCATGGTTGTTTCAACTGCCATCTTGCCAATTTTGAGGGTATTTGTGAGCTTAATATTAATTTACCAATATAGGAATAATATTTAATTTTATTTTGGTGAGGGGATTTTTTTGTTTATACGCAATTTTACTCACTGCAATGTAAATAAAAATTTGCTCTAAATTTACTCTATTAATTGACGGGTATTTTGTAGTGACATGAAATACAACGAAATCAGCAGAAATTCAATAAATTTCCGTAAATATGCTAGACATCTTTGTCCTTTTCTCGTAGAATACGCTTAATGTCCTCATACTTAGGTGTTGGAGTTATTACTGAGCTTTGCATCACCTTTTTTGTGACTGACGTTATTTGCAAACTTTAAAAAAGGACAACGTAATGAAATTATCTCGGATTTTGCCTTTGGTGGTTGGTGGTGCTGTCGCTGGTATGGTGGTTAGTGCTGCATCTCCAGCGCAAGCTTTGGAGTTTAATTGGACAATTACTAATTTAACATTTGCTGATGGAAGTACCGGGAGTGGTACATTAACTTACGACGATGTACTTGGACAAATAACTGACGTTAACATAAATATATCGAGTGTGCCACTTGGTAATATTTCTTTAGTTGCACCTCCTAGTAGTAACATTGCGTCAAGCTCAAGCTCAGTCTTGCAAATCTTCTCAACGGCAGGAACTTTTGAAGGTTTGCAATTGAACTTTTCTCCAGTTTTAAATACAGCAAACCCAGGAATTACTGCGGGATTTTATGGAAATACTGTTGCTGGTGTGAACTCTAGTTTGACAAGTGGTACTATCGCTTCTGCCGCTGTACCTTTCGACACTCCCGCAGGTCAAGCTATGGCCACAGTCGGTTCTCTGTTTGCTATAGGATTGATGAGACAAGTTAAAAAGCGTTTAGCAGTAAAGAAACTTGTTGTTAATCCTATGGAAACTGTGGTTTCATAGATTGTCAGAAATGGCTAACGCCTCCCGTTAGGGATACAGAATATCCAGGATTTGAGGATATTCAGGATGATTTGTTAGTGTGCGTTAGATGTTAAGAGTTTGACGCACTTTATTTTGTCAGAATCAGGATGTCCAGGATTTGAGGATTTACGAGATGGTTTAGTCGGTTGCTTTGGATATTAAAAATCTTGTTTTTTTGATGAATTTATCTAGTCTGACCAAAAGAATGGTATACAAGCCCCGTCCTTCTAGGACGGCTTTATGGTAAAATTTAGGTATAGTCGCCATAGGGCATTGGGAGACTCTAAACGGACATGGAGGGACGGTAAGACCACTTGTGGCGCATCCCAGCGAAGTGTCAAGGAATCCTCGCTCCTTTAGGACGAGGAGGTATGTCAACTCCCAAAATCCTAACCTCACAACAAATCAATCCTGTTAATCCTTTAATCCTCAAAATCCTGATTCTGACAAAAGCACAATAGAGAGTATTGGGGGGTTGACAAAAGATTTTAGATTTGTTATTATGAAAGCGATAAGGAAGAACTATCCTATAATAATACTTTAACTACAAGCTGGTAGTGGTTTGGCAGTGCTAAACCCTTACTTATATAATCAATAATTAATAGTAGAGCAACAAACAAAAGATCGTTCATGTTTGAATTTTCGGCGATCGCTAATCTTGACGATCTCTCCGATAATGATGATTTTCGTGGATAAAACACAACATAACTTTAGATAGAAATATGGCAGAAAATTTCAGTTGGTAGTGGCAGTTACAGTAACTGGGGATCATCAAATGTTAGTTTGACAGGTGTAATGTGAAATAAAATAGTGGCGTAAAAGCTCCTCAGCAGTTATGGCTCAAATATTAGATTCTCTACCACCGGAGCAATCGGGGAAAATTCTCTGCTGCTACGTCAATGCTACGAATAAGATACAGGTGGCTCGTATCTCCAATATTTCTAACTGGTACTTTGAAAGGGTGGTGTTTCCTGGACAACGACTGGTTTTTGAAGCTCCGAAAGTAGCTCAGATGGAGATTCATACGGGAATGATGGCTAGTGCGATTTTATCGGATACGATACCATGCGATCGCTTGGCAATTAGTGAACCTGATAGTAATGGATGTCAGCAAGAGTCAGCGTCAGGCAGTAAACCTAGCAATACTGATGTAATGGTTTCGGCAGTTCATACACAAGTTGAAGATACCACAAAACCTTTACAAAATATTACACCTAGCATGAGAATGAATCAGTCTCAGCCGGGGTTTTTATTAAATCTGGGAGCTTAAATTCTGGGATTTTTTAACCTTTGTCAACGTTCAAAAATTGCTTGATTAGTATTTTCTGATTAAAAACAATGTTTGTAAATTTTCGGGTTGCTCAGTTCAGCAACCTTTTTTGTTTGATATTTGTGACAGAATTTTAGTTTTAATCAATTTAATTTAGTTTAGCTATGTTTTACACAGTTAAAGCTGCATAAGTATTACCACGGACTTTAATATTGATAGATTTGAAATATTCTAAGTAATATTCAGGTTGATATATTTTTTTTTAGGATTATCAAATAACAGAACAAAATATAGATATATCTAGTCTCAAGTATCAGCCGTCATTCCTCGACTAAAAATAAATTTTAGCCTAGTATTGGAGTCTTGAAAAATGTATAATTCACTTGTGTTTACACCGGGAAGTGTCAAAAAAAATGGATAATTGGGAAAGAAAATGAATCAAGATATTATTACTCGTAATCATGTAAATATTTTGGGGCAAGGTAAACAACCCATGCTTTTTGCCCATGGATTTGGCTGCGATCAAAATATGTGGCGTTTTATAACACCAGCTTTTGAGAAAGATTACAAAATTATTTTATTTGATTATGTAGGATCTGGAAAATCTGATCTTCAGTCCTATAGTGTAGAACGTTATAGCCATTTGCATGGTTATGCTCAGGACATTCTGGAAATTTGTAGAGAATTAGATTTAAAGGATATAATTTTTGTGGGTCATTCTGTTAGTAGTATGGTAGGTGTTTTAGCTTCTATTCAAACTCCTGAGATTTTTAGCCGCCTTATTTTTGTTGGGCCTTCACCTTGCTATATTAATCATCCACCTGATTACATAGGAGGTTTTGAAAAACAAGATATTGAAGATATGCTAGATATCATGGATAAAAACTACATTGGCTGGGCAAATTTTTTAGCCCCTGTGGTGATGAAAAATGAAGATAAACCAGAACTAACTCAAGAGTTAGAAGCTAGTTTTTGTTCTACAGATCCGATTATTGCAAAGGCTTTTGCTAAAACTACTTTCTTTTCTGATAATCGGGGTGATTTACCACAGGTAACAATACCTTCGTTAATTTTACAATGTGCTGAGGATGCGATCGCTCCTACAGAAGTTGGATACTATTTAGCTAGTCATCTATATAAAAGTACATTAAAACTGATGAATGCTACAGGTCACTGTCCACATTTAAGTCATCCACAAGAAACTATTGATTTGATCAGAAATTACTTGACTTTTACTTAATTGGTTTACAAAATGAACCATCACATAAACGAGCTACTGAATAATGCACCCTGTGGCTTTCTTTCATTTACTGATGACGGTACTATTGTGATGGTTAATGCAACTTTATCAGCTTTACTAGGGTATGAAAATGATGAATTAAATCGCAGAAAAATAGAAACTATTTTACCAATTGCTAGTAAGATTTTTTATCAAACTCATTTCTTCCCCATGTTAAAGATGCAGGGTAAGGTAGAAGAAATTTACTTTTCTTTGCGCTCCAAGCAGGGAAATAATATACCTATACTTGTGAACGCTATACGTCATCATCATTTGGATAGTTTTATTACTCATTGTATATTCGTAGCTATTCACCAACGGATAAAATATGAGGATGAAATTCTCAAAGCTAAAAAAGCTGCTGAGGAAGCTATTCGTTCTCAACGTGAAGCAGAAAACGCATTGAGACAAGAGTATGAGAGAAGTTTATTAGTGCAAAAAATTACTCAACAAATTCATGAATCTATGGATTTGCAGGAAATTTTTAAAAATGCTTCGGCTGGTATTTATCAATGCTTACAGGCTGACCGCGTAGGAATTTTTAAGTTTATTAATAACTCTAATTTTCACAGTGGGGAATTTATTTTTGAAACTTTAAATTCTCAGTTTGACTCAGCCATGGGGACTATTATTCATGACCATTGTTTTGGTGAAAAATATGCTATTTCGTATCAAAAAGGTAGAATTCAGTCCATATCAGATATATATCAAGCTAATTTAAGTGAATGTTATCGTCATATTTTGACGGAATTTCAAATTCGCGCTAATTTAATTGTACCATTAGTCAAACTTGGCAATTTGTGGGGTTTGTTGTGTGTTCATCAATGCTCTAAAGCTCGTGAATGGAAGGATTTTGAAATTGATTTTGTACAACAAATTGCTAACCAGTTAGCGATCGCTATTCACCAAGTAGATTTGTTTAACAAGTTACAAGAAGAACTAATAGAACGAAAACAAGCTGAAGCTAAATTAAAGCAAACTAACCAAGAATTAGCTCATACAACCCTGTTATTAGAAAAACTTGTGAATACTGATGGGTTAACTAAAATTGCTAATCGTCGTTGTTTTGATCACCGTTTAGAATATGAATGGGAAAGACTCTATAGAGAAGCAGAATCTCTGTCTTTAATCTTATTTGATGTTGATTATTTTAAGCGCTATAACGATTATTATGGTCACCAAATGGGAGATGATTGTTTAATTAAATTAGCTCAAGCTACTCAATCTGCTGTCTCTCGTTCTACAGATTTGGTAGCTAGATATGGAGGAGAGGAATTTGTGATAATTTTACCTAAAACTGATCTCCAGGGAGCAATTACTGTAGCTACAAAAATTCATGCTTCTATTAAAAATTTAGCTATTCCTCATCAAGCTTCTGAAGTTAGTGATATTGTTACTATTAGTCTTGGTATTTCCACTCTTATACCTAATCCTTATTCATCAATAGTAGATTTTATAGAACAAGCTGATAAAGCACTATATACAGCTAAACAACAAGGACGTAATCAATCTGTGGTATTCTCTGGGAAGTAGTTGATTTTCTTGATTTTCTTCATCTTAGTTCTATAAATTACCTGATTCTTGAATAATTAACCACAGAGACACAGAGAAAAAATATAGGATATCTCATCAAATCAAAGTTTTGATAATTTATGTTTTTGCTCTTTTTTATATACTTGAAATATTTTGTCAGTAGTTTTTAGTGGTAAGTTTTAATTACAAATTGTAAATTACAAGTTACAAGTTACAAATTACAAATTACGAGTTAATATCATGCACCTACCTTCTTTTTTATGGTTATGGAAAATAGCCGCCTGGTCTATGGGTTTATCAATTCTAGCTTATGCTATTTTAGCAATGTCTGGTTTTTGGTTATGGCAAGTTAGAAATACAGGACGTTCTCCCATAGGTGTGATTTTACCAAGGGGAAATAATTTTGTTAAGCAATTTCATTATGCTATCGGTATCACTATGGTTAGTTTGGTACTGCTACTTTTAGCTGTTGGAATTGTTGGTACGTTAGGACATTTTGGTTCTTTGGGTCATTCTTCACATTTAGTTGCTGGTTTAATAGTAGTAGCTTTAGTTTTAGTTTCTGCTTTTAGTGCAACTCAAATCAGTGCGGGTAAATTTTGGGCTAGACCTTTACATATTACATTGAATGTGATTCTGTTTGTTGGTTTTACCTGGGTATCCCTGACTGGTTGGGATGTAGTGCAGAAGTATTTACCATAAATTGATGATGTTTTACTGATGCGTTTGTTATTAGTTGAAGATGAAAAAGATTTAGGAGTGAGTATTCATAATGCTCTGACTAAGCGAGATTATATAGTAGATTGGGTCGAAGATGGACAGACTGCTTGGGATTACCTAAACGAAGAATTATTATCTTTGTCTATAAATGCAGAAGTTTTATTATCTAGTCATATTCCTGATCAATCTTGTTTTTATATTCAAGGAAATGAAAGTCAAATTTATCGAATGTTGTTAAATGTGGTAGGTAATGCTATTAAATATACTCCTGTTGGTGGGGAAGTAAAAATTAATCTTTTAGCAAATAATAATCAAGGTATAATTACTATTCAAGATACAGGAATTGGTATTCCTGCTGTTGATGTTCCCCACATTTTTGATCGCTTTTATCGAGTTAATAGTGATCGTTCTCGAAATACTGGAGGTTCGGGTTTAGGTTTAGCTATTGCTTTAGCTATTGTCCAAACTCATCAGGGTAAATTGGAAGTAGAAAGCCTGGTTGATCAGGGTAGTAAGTTTACTGTTATTTTGCCACTAATTTCCAAGATAAACAAATAACTTCAACTATCATTGATGCGATCATAGCAATGGCGGCGGCTGTTGCACCTTTTAGACCATTATTGATAGCTAAACTAGCAATTATTAATAAAGTTCCTGTTCCTAACCATGTAGATAGATTAACATGACTTGTACGATTTTCGCTCACTAAAAATCCCTGAATTGCATTTTGTAATGCTACTAATAATGGGACAATTGTACAGATTAGAATTACTGGTTTGATACTGTTCGCTAGGGCGATATCATTACCGATAAAACTTTGTACTATGCGATCGCCTATTGGTGTTAAACTCATGAACAATAATAAAGCAGAACAAGCAGCACCTACACTAATAGCAAAAGTCAATAATTGGCGATAGCGCAAGCGCTGACTTGTCAGTTCGCTGGTTTGATGGCAATATTTAATCACAATTTGCTGTACCATGCGGGTAGAATTGGCAATGACTAACACCAAACCCCAGGCCGCAGACCAACCAGCAATGGCAATTGTAGCATCTTCAGCACGGGCAAGAATGCTAATTAATATAGTTCTACCGCCCCAAACCACCATCATCGTATTAGCTAAGGGTAAATAGAATTTCCACACCTGGGCTAAATTGCGGGGTAAATTAGGTTGGGTAACTGCTTCCGGTGGTATGGTTGCTCCAGTTTTACGAGCAAAAATTGTTACAGCTATTGCTTCGACTATCACCCCACTCATGAGAGCAGTTCCGGCTAGGACACCTCCAGATACTTGTAGTAAAAAACCACATCCGAGAATTATAATTAACGTCAGAAGCCTAAAAATACTAGCTTTAGCCACCGCACGGGGTTGACCGTGGTAAATTAATAAACCTTGAAAATAACGCCGCCAAGCGATCGCAAATGGCCAACCGCAAGCTATTAATAATACTTGACTAACTGTAGCTAACATTGCTGGGGGAACACCTAACAAACTCACACCAACAGCATTAAATATAATAGGTATACCCAACAAACCTAATAAAAAACTCAGTCCTCCACCCAAAAATAAATTAAACCGCCATAATGCTTTACGTGAAGATTGAGAACCTGCCAAAGCATTAGCAGCGTGCAGAATCATAATAATCGGACTTTCAAAAAATATCGCCAAAGATTTGGCAATACCTACAGAAGCAAGGTTATTTTGAGCATCAGGAAGGTGAGCTAATGTAGTAGTCATCATCGGATCACCACAGGCCATAGTCACATCACTGAGGGATAAAGGCAAAAATTCCCGCCATAAAGTCCTTAAACTTACTTGTTTAGATGGAGATTCTTCTAATTTCACGTTACTTCTTATTTACCAAAAAAATGGGTCTAAAGCCCCGTCCTTCTAGGACGGCTTTTCTTTAAATTGCGGATCAACTCTCTAAGTACATCATTTTGAGTACGGCTTGTTTCTGAGCAATACTCCACAAGTAGTTTATATTCCTCCTCTGAACATCTGATAGTTAATTTTTTCATGCCGTCATATTGCCGTTAACTTGTGATATAATACTAGCATGAAAACACTAAAGTTTAAGTTATACGAACACAAAAGGAATAGACACCTCAAGCGAATGATTAATGCCGCAGGGGTGATCTACAACCATTGTATTGCCCTGCATAAACGGTATTACCGAATGTGGGGTAAACACTTAAACTGTGCAAAACTTCAGTCGCATATTGCCAAACTAAGAAAACGCAATGCTTTCTGGCAGTCATTAGGTTCTCAGGCAGTACAAGATATTTGTCAAAGAATAGACAAAGCATACCAATTATTCTTTAAACACAACAAAAAAGGAGTGAGACCACCAGGGTTTAAGAAAGTTAAGAAATATAAATCTTTCACTCTTAAACAAGCTGGTTATAAATTATTGGATGGTAATAGAGTAAAAATCGGGAATCGAGTTTATCAATTTTGGAAATCTAGAGAAATAGAAGGAAAGATTAAAACAATAACCATAAAGCGTACCGCATTAGGTGAAATGTTTATGGTTATTGTAGTTGATAATGAGCTAGAACCAGAAATCAAATCAACGACTGGTAAGATAGCGGGGTTTGATTTTGGATTAAAAACCTTCCTGACTTGTTCTGATGGAACTAAAATTGATTCTCCAGAGTTTCTAAAACAATCTCTAAATGCTATTAAGAAAGCTAGTAGACATCATTCCAAAAAGGTAAAAGGTTCAAACAACAGAGAAGGAGCTAGAAAGAATTTAGTTCGTAAACACGAAGATGTTTGTAACAGAAGACGTGATTGGTTTTGGAAACTAGCGCATACATTGACTGACAAGTTTGATGTTTTATGTTTTGAAACTTTAAACCTCAAAGTTATGCAACGTCTTTGGGGTAGAAAAATATCAGACTTAGCTTTTGGAGAATTTATACAAATATTAGAATGGGTAGCCAAAAAGAAAAACAAACAACTTGTTTTTGTGGATAGGTGGTATCCATCTAGTAAAACTTGTTCTTGCTGTGGTCATGTTTTAGAAAGTCTAGATTTGGCGATTAGACAGTGGCGTTGTCCATCTTGTAATTCAGTCAATGGACGTGATGAAAACGCTGCTAGAAATATTCAAATGGTTGGGGCATCAACCATTGGTTTAGGCGATGTGAGACTGGCTATAGCCAGCAATTGCTGTTTGACCCCAGAATCCTCACCCTTTTAGGGTGGGGAGTATGTCAAAAGATTCTAGTTTTAAATATAAATGATGATGTTGACAACTGGGATGAATTTTATTTAACTGGACAATAGGAACTTTACCTAATGCTTCGGTAACATTTTCAAACAGTAGTGATGATGGTAAACTTTTTCTGATGGTTGGTTCTGGAGAGTAAGTAAGCATTTTTATTTGGCTCCATACTTTTCAACTCTCAAGATGCCAAACTGTGATGAAATGAAGATGAAATGAATAATTGGTAATTGGTAATTAAAAAAATCCTGACCTCTGATATTTGTGTTTACAATAAGAAAGAAAAACCATGAAAATCGAGCCGTGACAGCAAATTTAACTGATAGTTCAACCTCTATTTTTCGTCTCTCTCCAGTAATTAGAATTACTCTGTTAACTTTGTACATATCGTTAACAATTCCCTTACCATTTTTAGCGGAAGTAACTCAAGCACCTACACCACCGACATTGTTATGGATAGGAATTGCTATTGGTTTTGTGGGATTATATGCAGTGTTAACGGAAAGAGTAATAATCAATGACCAAGAAATTAAAGTTACTTACCCGGTTTGGGTTCCCCGTTTTTTTCGCAAAGGTTGGTCTTTATCTTGGTCTGATGTTAAAAGTTTAAAACCTCGCACTACAGGACAAGGAGGTTTAGTGTATTATTTCCTCAGTCAAGATGGTAAGGCTTATTTATTACCCATGCGTGTAGCGGGTTTTAATCGGTTGGTAAATTTTGTCCAAGCAAAAACAGGTATTGATACCACCGATGTCCGTCCTTTAGCTCAACCTTGGATGTATGTAATTTTATTTTTTTGTACTCTGTTATTGTTATTAGTAGATGCTTGGACGATTAATACTGCTATTTTGGGTAATTGGTAATTAAGTCATTAACCTCCCACTCTCCCCCTCTCCCCATCATGCTCAGACTAGAGCAAGTTAACCTATTTACAAGGCTGAAAAGTCAGACTACGAATAATTTACCTGGATATCCGATTTTACAGGATATTTCTTTGGAAGTGTTTCCAGGCGATCGCATCACTATTGTTGGTCATAATGGTGCTGGTAAAACTTCTTTATTACGTCTGATCAATCGTTTAGCTGAACCTACCAGCGGTAAAATGTATCTGGAAAATCAGGAGTATCAGCAAATTCCTGTAATTGCTTTGCGTCAACAGATCATGCTGGTACAACAAGAAGCAAAATTGTTGGGGATGACAGTGAGGGAGGCTTTGGCTTATCCTTTATTTGTGCGGGGTTTATCCAAGCAGGAAATCCAGGAAAGAGTAAGTTATTGGAGCGAACAACTGCAAATTCCTGATGAGTGGTTAGGACGCACTGAAGTACAGCTTTCAGCTGGACAGAGACAATTAATAGCGATCGCTCGTGCTTTAGTTGTCCAACCTAAAATTTTACTCCTAGATGAGCCTATTTCCGCCTTAGACCCTGGTAAAGCCACCCTTGTTATCAACATCATCACCCAACTAACAGAAGTCTCTTCTCGACCCTTTAAAACCGCTGTTTTCATGGTAAATCACCAACTTGACCTGGCTCAAGAATTTAGCACCCGTTTGTTACATCTCCAGCAAGGTCAAATTGTGTCAAATCTTCCAGCCACTGAAATTAACTGGGAGGAATTAAAAACCAATTTGATAACGGCACAAAATCAAGTAGATGAAAATTGGTAAATTCAATTATCAGTTATCACTGTTCCCTGTAACTAAGAACTTTGAGTAGCCAGGGTAGAACGTTGATTAGTGAATTTTTCTTTTGGTAACTTCGATGGTGATTGTGGAACATTGGCGTTCAAAATTTCCATATTAAATCGGTATCCAACATTGCGGATAGTTTGAATTAAATTGGGTTGACGCGGATCAAGTTCCACTTTTTTGCGTAATGATAAAACGTGAGTATCAATAGTACGCGGATTATCAATAGCATCCGGCCAAGCACGGCGCAGTAATTCCGACCTACTTAAAGGTGTTCCACCTGCTTGCGCTAACACATACAGCAAACTAAATTCCTGGGGTGTCAAATCTATAAACTCCCCTTGGAAACGAACACGGCGCTGTACTAAATCAATTTGTAAAGTGCCATAATCTAAGTAAGCTGGTGCAGTTGGTGTCCTTCGACGGCGAATTAAAGCTTCTACTCTAGCCAGAAATTCTTGCATTCCGAAAGGTTTGCTTAAATAATCATCTGCTCCTGCTTTCAAGCCAGTAACAATATCCGCTTCGTTGTTACGGGCAGATAACATGAGAATTAAAGGCTGTTGTTGAAGATGTAACCAACGGCAAAATTCAATCCCATCTCCATCTGATAAGTCCGCATCTAAAATAACCAGAGTTGGTTGATGACTGAGAAAGACTTCTCTTGCTTGGTAAATACTAGCGGCCTGATGGACGCGGTATTCTAGTTGTTGCAAGTGCCAACCCAGTAACGACCTCAGATGGGGATTCCCCTCAATGATTTCAATACAAACCGAACCCACAGTGGCAAGACCCCTTAGCGTCGATGACTTTCAAATTAACAATCTCAAGCTGAAGGTTTTGTAGTCTTTGTTACGTCCCTTACTATTATCTTTACATTTTCCCAAAGAAATCCTTGCAATAAATTTAAATATTTAAAAATATCCCCAAAAATATCCCCAAAAATGTCTCAAAAACTTAATGATATTTTAGCTTTTCTGATGTCTAATTTTCTGGGTTTAAAATAATTTGTTCGCAAGACTGAGCCAAAATTTTTTTTTCATCCAGCACCTAACCCCAGGATTGTAGTAAACTAGAGTAGCAATCTATCAGAAGGTATATTTATTTTACAATTCCAATTTTTCTAAGTCTGACGGCACGGAAAATTTGCATGAAACTCAAATAAGCCGATGCTGTTGCCAACTTTTAAAATTGTTTAATTCCCAGCTAAAACATAAAAATAGTTTACATAACTATCCTTGACTAAGTTTCCCCATTAAAATCTAATCAGCAGGTTTTTAGCTGCTGGGGGGTCTGACCCAACGTCAAAATATTAACTTTGGGTTAATACTAAAGAAGGAAGTCAAACTTCACTTTCAAGCGTGAATCATATACAATTCCCATTCTACAGAGATTAACACAGCAGTTATGCTCCAAGACACACAAACCATTCGCTATTACCAAAGACTTACTGACGCCTTCGTCGAGTTATGGAATCGCGGTTATCGTACGGATGATATGCGGATGTATTTGGATGGATTTTTAGCCGCACTGCGACAGAGTAACGCCATTGAACCTTATCTGATTCACCGGTTAGAGGAGGAAGCAAGCCGTTACTTGTACGATGGGTCAAATTTCGCAATGGTACAACCAGAACCAGAACCACAGCACGGATACTACTAAATACCGTTAATTGGTTTTTTGATTACTACCGCACATCACCGCAGATGATTATAGCATAATTTTTGCATTGGTCAACTGTATCCAACGGTATGAAATTTTGTAAATACTGTATTGAAAAGGTGTATCCCCTTAGCATTATGCGGCTGAGGGGATTTTTGGGTGATACGAATATTAAATATGATTAGAATTCTTGACTCAACTTTAAGAGAAGGTGAACAAACGCCAGGGGTATATTTTTCTCCTGATAAAAAATTATATATTGCTCAAATGCTAGATCAGATTGGGGTTGATATTATTGAAGTTGGAAATCCTGCTGTAGATAATGAAATTGCCTTAGCTATTCAACAAATTGCTCATGCTGGCTTGAAAGCAAAAATTGGCGCTCATTCACTATGTAGAATAGATAATGTGCAAAAGGCTTTAGATTGTGGAGTGAATTTTTTAGGTATATTTTTTAGTGTTTCTCAAAAAAGATTAGAAAATGATTATAATATCTGTTTAAATCAAGCAATTGAGAAAATAGTAGAAGTAATTAGTTATGCAAAATTACAACAACCGGATTTACTAATTAGATATACACTAGAGGATACTGTGCGATCGCCGATAGAAAATGTTATTGATGCGGCTAGTGCAGCGGTAAAAGCGGGAGCGAATATCATTAGTATTGCCGATACCACAGGTTACGCTACACCATTTCATCCCTATCGCAGTATTTATTTTCATGTTCAAACTTTAAAAGCAGAATTAGGAAATCTTGGGTTATTTCCGCAAATAGAAGTACATTGTCATAATGACAAAGGTTTAGCATTAGCAAATGCCCTAGATGCTTATCGAGCAGGTGCTGATATTATTGATGTAGCTATCATGGGACTAGGAGAAAGAGCAGGAGTGGTTGATTTAGCAGAATTACTCATAAATTTAATAGATATGGGAGAAGAAGAAAAACTCTGGCAACTTACCTATTTAAGTAATTTATATAATTTTGTGAGTGAAAATTCTCATATTCCTATTCCTCCCCATCAACCAATAACGGGTAAAAATGCCTTTACTCATTATGCAGGTGTTCATGTTAAAGCTATAGCTAAAGATGAGAGATTATATCAAAGTTTAGATCCAGAAATTTTAGGTGTAAAAAGTAATTTAGCTTTAGGTATGCAGTCAGGTTTTGCAGCTATTGAATTAGCTATGAAAAAGATCGGTAAAGAAGAGTTAGCTAAAGATAAAAATTTGCTTGCTCAAATTCTACAAGAAGTTAAAGAAATTGCCAAAAGAGGTACATCAATAGATATTGAAAAAGAATTACCATATATTGTAGATCGCTATTATAAAAATCCTACCACAAATAAGGAATAATTATTCAGCTATCAGCTTTTTCGACTTACGTCACCAATAATTTGGGCTTGCTGAATAAATCTCAAAACATTACAGGTAAACGATTTTAGCGATTTTGACTTTCAAAAAATGCAAGCTTTGATGAGGTGAGAACTGAAAAACCTTGCATTTAATTCCTGCTTCAAGGAAAAATAGTTCCCATCCAACTCTTGAAACTGTCACCTGTCACCTGTCACCTGTCACCTGTCTCCACGACAAGACTTTATCAGCAAACCCTAATTTTTTCTGATATCTTCTGACTCCTAACTTTTTACAATTAGGATTCAGGAATTAAGAATTAAAAATTATCTTAATTTCCTGTTTCCTTTGTAGAGAAAATATTAGGAAGCTATCGCTATTTCTACAGCTTCCTGCAACTCACCTTTTTGATACATTTCAATCAAAATATCAGAACCGCCTAGAAATTCGCCGTTGATGTAAACTTGGGGAATTGTTGGCCAGTTGGAATATTCTTTAATACCTTGACGAATTTCATTGTCATCAAGAACATTAATTGTTTCAAAAGGAACTCCCAAAGCATTAAGAATTTGCACTACATTATTAGAGAAACCACATTGGGGCATTAATTTAGTCCCCTTCATGAAAACCATAATTTTGTTTTCTTTGATTAATTTCTCAATTCTTTCTTTTACTTCTAAAGTCATGATTTCCTAGTTCCTTATGGCTGATTTACTGAGGTTAAAAGTGAAGAGTGAAGACAATCCTAGATTTTTCTTGATTTTGATTTTCACGTCCAAATCTAAAATCTCCAATCTAAAATCAATTAGTTGCTAAATAAACTTAGGGAGTGGATGTTTTCAGAGCCAAAGCATGAATAGCTTCTGTGGACATAGCTTCTTGCAAAGCACCATAAACTAACTGGTGTTGTTTTACCAGTCCTTTACCCGCGAACTGTGATGAAACTACTGTAACTTGATAGTGATCACCACCACCAGTTAAGTCTTGCACTTCAATTTGTGCGTCTGGCAGTTTTGCCTTGATCATTTCCTCAACTTGCTGTGGAGTAACCATTATAATTCCTAAAAAAACTTACTTTTCTATTATTATCAGGGAATAGCAAATGGGGAATAGGGTAAACTGTTACCTATTTTGATCCTTGTCGGGGATAGGCTGTATCTACGAAACCCAACTCAAAAAGTTGTTGATAGGCTTTTTTACCTAATTCTCTTGTGGGGTTTTGGCTTTTGATGATTTGAATTAACAACGGTACAGCAAGTTCTGGCTGGTTTAAAGCCCTATGCACCAATGCTAACTGATAGGTGGCTTCGTCACGCTTTTGGGCTGTTTCTAGGGCTTTTTGGCGTTGAGAATCTGATACTCTGATATCAATACCTGAAAAACTGGCGTTTAAGTCTTGGTAAAAATTGGATAGCTGATTGTAAACTTGTCTTGCTTCTTGGAGTTTTTTAGCGGCTAGGGCGTAATTTTGACCAGAAACAGCCTGTTCTGCTTCTTTCATTAAACGAGATCCTCCTGCCATACTTAAAAAGCTATCATTTTGACTAGAAGGACGGAGAGTATTTGGTTGATCAGCATCTATAGGTTGTGCTTGGTTATTGGTGTCTGGTAACTGGATTACCTGAGCTTGTACAGGAGTGAGGAAACCAAGAACGACTATAAGTGATAAAGAAGTAGAAGCAAAGTTCATGATTTGAATTATTGTAGCAAGTCTATAAAAAAATTATGGAAACTTTGGGTATCTTAACTCGGTTTGTGCTTCAGATACAGCAAACTTGGATCACAACTTTTTCTGATTTAGACTGAACATAAGTTAGATATAGTTCCTGTTACCCCGTATTTTTATCGAAGTATTCCATGATGAGTGATAACTTGAGTTCTCCCAATTCTGAAACCGTAGGTGTACCCACAAGCAGCCAAGGTGTGGTTTTACAACGTGGTGGAGAGGAATTAATTTTAGAAAAAGCTGCTGATCGTTTTACACTCCGTACTACTAACAATTTTCCCCGTGAACAATTAGTTCAAGGAACTTGGGGCGTTTGGCGGCGGAATATTCCCAAAGCCAACCTAGAGCTATTTACGGTTGAACCTAGCCAGTTAGAAGCGGTTATGGTTCAAGTCAGGGCTGATGAAAATGTTGTCTTTGCCAGTCATGTTTACAGGTTAAAAGATAATCCTGGAACTTATGTTTATTTAAGTGATCAAATTACAGTCCAATTTGCAGCTTGGGTAGATGATGCCAAGATTAATATTATCGCTGCCACATTTAGACTAATTAAAAATCGGCCAGTTTTAGGTTTGGATAACACATTTATATTTTTAATTAGTAAAGAAGCAACAGAAAATCCCATCAAAATTACTAATCAATTACAAGGAATAGGGGAAGTTTTAGCGGCTGAACCAAATATTTTTATTCAACAAGAACCCCATTATCAACCTAGTGATTCTCTCTATTCTCAGCAGTGGTATCTTAACCATAATAGTGGTAATCAGTTAGGTGTAGGTTCTCATATTTCTGTAGAACAAGCTTGGGATATAACCCGTGGTGTACGTTCTATAGTTGTGGCAGTTGTGGATGATTCTTTTGATTTACATCATCCAGATTTTCAAGGTGCGGGTAAAATTGTTGCTCCCAGAGATTTAAAGGAAAAAGATTTTTTACCTTTACCTGGTGAAAAGGAAACCAGTCATGGTACTGCTTGTGCGGGAATTGCCGTAGCCGAAGAAAATGGTCAAGGAATAGTGGGGGTTGCTCCCGGTTGTGCGTTTATGCCAATTCGCACTACTGGTTTTTTAGATGATGAATCTATTGAAGAAATTTTTAATTGGGCAATTACTAATAGTGCAGCTGTAATTTCTTGTAGTTGGGGAGCTTCTGCGGTTTATTTTCCTTTATCTTTACGCCAAAAGGCGGCTATTACTCGCGCTGCTACTCAAGGCAGAAATGGTAAAGGATGTGTAATTATTTTTGCGGCGGGAAATGCTAATCGGCCTATTGATGGCACTATTAATGAGAATAATTGGCCTAAAAATATCTTACAGGGTAAAACAGCTTGGTTGAGTGGTTTTGCCATTCATCCTGATGTAATTGCGGTTTCTGCGTCTACAAGTTTAAATAAAAAAGCTGCTTATAGTAATTGGGGCGAAAATATTTCTGTTTGCGCTCCTAGTAATAATGCTCCTCCAGGAATGTGGTTTCAAGAAACGGGTTTTGTTTACACTCAACCAACTATTAATACTGCTTTATCTGGGTTGGGAATGTTTACTACAGATCAAATCGGTGCTGCTGGTTATAGTCCTGGTAATTTTACTAATAATTTTGGTGGTACTTCTAGTGCTACTCCGGTAGTAGCAGGGGTAGCGGCTTTAATATTATCAGCTAATCCTCATTTAACTGCCCAACAAGTTAATCGAATTTTACAAGAAACAACTGATAAAATTGTTGATCCTGAAGCTGATCCACAATTGGGTTTACGGGGTGGTACTTATGATAGTAATGGTCATTGTATATGGTTTGGTTATGGTAAGGTAAATGCGGCTAAGGCTGTACGTGCAGCACAACAATCAAGGAATATTAAATCAACTGTTAGTGGTCAATTTAGGTTAATAAATAAAAATCAACAAGCAATTCCTGATCATAACAAATGGGGAATTATTAGTGCGATAACTGTGAGTGAAAATGTCTATGTTTCTGATATTCAGGTGAAAGTAAATATTAACCATGATTTTTTAGGAGATTTAGAAATTTATTTAACTGCTCCTAATAATCAACAAATATTATTGCAAGGTAGAACTTTAGGCAGACAAACTGAGTTAACTAGGAATTATACCGTGCGATCGCACCCTGTTCTTAAAAAATTCCTGGGTGTTTCTGCTAGGGGAAATTGGCAATTACAAGTAATTGATACATCTCCCCAAGATGTTGGTAAATTGAATAATTGGGAATTAGTAATTGGCTATTAAGCTATCAGCAGTCAGCTTTCACTAATGAATTGAAATATTTTGGGGTTTAGCATTGCTAAACCCCTACTGCTAACTATCTACTTTTTGTTCTTGGTACAATTTTTTAAACAGTGCTTGCTGTTTCTGATGATCTACAATTGGGGCAGGATAATTAATGCTACTAAGTTCTAAAGGGGGAATTTTACCACTAATTAAATATGGTGTATCTACAGATTTTAATTCTCTTACCCATTGTCTAATATATTCCCCATCAGCATCAAATTTCTGTGCTTGACTTGCTGGGTTAAATATCCTTAATGGTTTGGGGTCCATCCCACTAGAAGCACTCCATTGCCAACCTCCATTATTAGCAGATAAATCACCATCAATGAGTTTCTGCATAAAATATTTTTCTCCCCATTGGGGGTTAATCATTAAGTCTTTGGTTAAAAAACTAGCAACTATCATTCTACATCTATTGTGCATCCAGCCTGTTTCATTTAACTGTCGCATGGCAGCATCAACAATTGGATATCCGGTTTTTCCTGCACACCAAGCCTGAAAATGTTTTTCGTTATTTCGCCAAGGAAAGTTTTTAAAAACATCTCGATACGCACCTTGGGCTAATTCTGGAAAGTGATACATTGCGTGTTGATAAAATTCCCGCCAAGCTAATTCTTTCTGCCAAGTAGTAATATTATTTGTGACTTCTTCACTATTACTATTTGCTAATAATTCTATGGTTGTTTGCCAAATTGTTCTAATTCCAATCACACCAAATTTCAAAGCTGGACTTAATTGGGATGTACCATCAATAGCGGGATAGTTTCTTTGTTCATCGTAACTATTAATGGTTTTATTAGTAAAACTTGCTAACTTTTCCTGTGCTGCTGTTTCTCCTGGTGGAATGATTAATTCTCCATCCCAATTAAAACCTAAATCTGCTGCTGATGGTAAATTGATAACTCCTGATTTTTTAGCTATTTCCTGTTCTGAATCCGTTAAATTTTCGCAGTTTTCTAAAATCGCAACTGGTTTATTTTTAGGTTTACTATTCCAGTTTTTCCAGAAAGGTGTATAAACAGTATAAGGAGTTTGTGCACCACTAAAAATCTCATCTGGTGAATGTAATAGTTGATCCCAATTTTGCTCAAGGGTTTGAATTCCTTTCTCTTTTAATGCTAAATTTACATCATGATCTCGTATTTGTGCGTAGGGTTCTACATCCCAATTCCAAAATACTGCTTTTGCGTTTAATGCTTCAGCTAATTTAGGAATAGCTGTGATTGGATGATTATGTAAAATTAATAACTGACTACCAGCTTGGATATATCGCTGTTGTAAAGACTGCAAACAACCAATCATGTAAGCTATTCTAGCTGGTGCAACATCATCAGAGTTTAAAATATGCGGATCTAAACAAAATACACCTACAACCTTTGCGGTTTGTTTTCTAGCTGCTGCTAGTCCGGTATTATCGGAAATACGTAAATCTCGACGATGCCAAAATAAAATTAAATCAGACATTTGCTTAGTTTTTAGTTTATTTGTACTGTAACACTGTTAATGATAATATTAAGTATACTTTTTTAGTTAACCTTTATATTTATATATAGGAATAATATTTGATTTTTAAAGATAGTGATTTTATTGAAAAAATAGTTACTTTCTAAGTAGCACTATATTTTTGTGTTTGCTTATAATATTAATAATAACTTAGGTCTGCTCCTGTAACCTAAATTAATTACATTACCGTGAATATTCGGTTGTTAAGATTTTAGTTTTTGACATTAAATATTAAAATCATACTAATATTCTTAATCCAATCCTCTGTATATGAGAAACTTATTCTCCTGGAGACTGATCCCTTCTGATGCTGAGTTTTCAAGTTTTTGGGAAACAGCTACCTTTGTTTTTGATACAAATTGTCTCCTAGATTTATATCGCGTATCTCGTCCTACTGTAGAAGATTTCCTAAAAATATTAGAACATCTGCAAGATAGAATTTGGCTACCATATCAAGTAGCTGACGAGTTTTTAAACCGGCGAGAACAAGAAATTGATCGTGAGGCTGCATCATTTCAAAAAGCCTTATTAGCACTAGAAAAATGGACATCTGAACAAAAGAAATTCAACAGTCTTCGAGGTCAACTAGGTGAAGCAGGAAGAATTGTAGCATCTGAATTAGAGTATTTGTTTGATAAACAGACAAACTATCTTGATGCAGTAGATGAGCTAGAGATGGTTTTTCGGGACAAGATAAATCAGCTTAAAAATACTCATTTTCCCTTTGATGCAGACAATGACATAATTTTGGAAAGAATTCTCTCAATATTTGATGCAAAAGTGGGAGAACCATACGATGAGCAAACTTTACAGAAATTATATAAACAGGGAGAAGATCGGTACAAAAAATTACAACCTCCTGGATTTGAAGACGCTAAGAAGAAGGAAGATGAACGAAAGTATGGAGACTTCATTCTTTGGAAACAAATATTAGATTTTGCTAAAAAAGAAGCTCGACCAATAATTATTATTACTAGTGAGAAAAAAGAAGATTGGTGGATAAAGAAAAATGGAGAGATTATTTCTCCACACATAGAACTAAGAAGAGAATTTCATGAATATGTGCAACAGCCATTTTGGATGTACAGAACTCAACATTTTTTGGAAATGGCAAAGGAAAAATTTACCGTTGAAATTAATCCCAGATCAATCGAAGAAACAAATGTAATTGCTGATGCTGAATTAGTAGATGAAGAAGATGATATTGATCAAGTAATTTCAAAAAGTATTTATTCTTCATCAAAAAAAATAATTGAGCAAATGAAACCACCAATACCTGATTTACAAAGCCAAAGATTAATTGAACAAATGAAATTATCAATACTTGATTCACAACTTCAAGGATTAATTGAACAAATCAAGCAACCAATAATACCTGATTCACAAATTCAAGGATTAATTGAACAAATGAAATCACAAATAATACCTGATTCACAAATGCAAAGATTAATTGAACAAATTAAGCAACCAATAATACCTGATTCACAAATGCAAAGATTAATTGAACAAATGAAAAGATTAAATAATGACTGATTCACAAATCAACCCCTCACAAACCCAATAAAACCCTTCAAGCCTCTTTGCGACTCTGCGCCTTTGCGTGAACATAAAAAATATTCATCCCTCCTCACCCCCGCGAATAGAGAAAACTTTGTAGACTATATTAATAAACTTTATATTTCTTATTAGAACTGGTGCAAGAAGACTTTCGCTTAATCGTTGACTTAGTTTCCGTATTCGCAGTAGCGGCCTGTGGTGGACTCCTAGCCGCGCTACTCAAACAACCCGTACTGCTGGGATATCTAATTGGGGGGATGATAGTTGGGCCAGCAGGACTGGGACTAATTAAAGAAGTTGTCCAAGTCGAAACCTTGGCACAATTTGGTGTAGCTTTTTTACTCTTCGCTTTAGGTGTAGAATTTTCCCTAGCAGAACTGAAAAAGGTTAAAGCCATAGCTTTAGGGGGTGGAGGACTACAAATAATCCTCACCATCCTGATCACAGTTTTGGTATGTGGTGTTACAGGTCTGTGGGATGCGTTACCGGCTAAAGGTGTATTTTTGGGTTGTATTCTCTCCCTCTCTTCCACAGCGGTTGTTCTCAAATGTTTGATGGAACGAAATGAGACGGAAACCCCCCACGGCCAGGTGATGCTAGGAATTTTAGTAGTTCAAGACCTCGCACTGGGTTTAATGCTGGCCGTGTTACCTGCACTGAATGAACCAGGGGAGGTTATTGGTGTAGCGATATTAACAGCTTTAGTTCGGATTGCTTTATTTGCTGCGGGTGCTGTAGCTGCTGGTATTTGGATAATTCCACCGTTATTAAGGTTAATAGCACGGACGGAAAGCCGGGAATTATTTTTACTGGGGGTTGTCACCTTATGCTTATGTATTGCTTTACTAACTGAATATTTGGGTCTTTCCATTGAAATGGGAGCGTTTGTGGCCGGGTTGATGATTTCTGAGGTGGAATACGCTGATGAAACCCTGACCATTGTTGAACCTTTGCGAGATATTTTCGCGAGTTTGTTTTTTGCAGCGATTGGAATGTTGATTGACCCGGTATTTTTGTGGCAAAACCTAGATGTGATTTTGGTTTTGGTGGTTTTGGTTTTTTTAGGCAAGTTTATAATTATCACACCTTTAGTGAAAATATTCCGTTATCCTTTGAAAACTGCTTTAATTGCGGGTTTGGGGTTAGCACAAATTGGGGAATTTTCCTTTGTACTGGCTAGTGAAGGTCAGGTTTTGGGGTTGGTTTCCCGACGGATATATCTGTTAATTTTGGGAACTACTGCTGTGACTTTAATGCTGACTCCCTTTGTGTTGCGATTAGTCCCATTTTTATTTAATTTGGCTGAGACGATGCCGTGGTTAAAACCCTATTTAGTAGAAGAACAAACGCGAGATTTTGCGGAAGATATACCTCGAAAAGATCATATTGTGGTTTGCGGTTATGGACGGATTGGGAAGAATTTGGTGCGGTTGTTGCAGTTATATGATTTACCTGTGGTGGTAGTTGATCAGTCAGAAAGCAGAATTCAACAGTTACGAGATGCGGGTATTCCTTATGTTTATGGTAATGCGGTGAGTTTTCATGTGTTGGAAACTGCTGGGGTAAATCATGCGAAGGGTATGGCGATCGCTCTGCCAGATCCTGCTAGTATTCGTTTATGTTTAAAACGGGCTTTGGAATTGTCCCCAGAATTAGATTTAGTGGTGCGTGCTACCCAGGATAAAAATATTGAGGTGCTTTACCAATTGGGTGCGCGGGAGGTGGTACAACCGGAATTTGAAGCTAGTCTAGAAATGGCTACCCATTTACTCACAGATGTGGGTTTATCCCCAGAATTGGTACAGTTGAAAATGCAGGAAATACGCCAAGATCATTATTTAGATTTGCGTTCAGAACGTTCTGCGGCTGAGGTTTCCCAACATTTACAACAAGTTACTCGTGATTTAAACCGTCGTTGGTATGATTTACCTGCTGATTCTCCCTTAATTGGGATGACTTTGGAAGAAGCAGATATGCGCTATCTAATTGGTGTGAGTTTAATGGCTATTCGTCGCGCTGATGGCACAGAGATAGATTATCCCCAGAGTCAGATAAAATTAGAAAATGGCGATCGCTTGTTGGTTGTGGGTGCGACAGAAGAATTAGCAGCTTTAGCAGAATTTGCTCAAGGTAATGCAGCTGTACCCAGTGAAACTAATGCCTGTCAGTGGGTGACAGTTCAAGCTAATTGTCCAATTTTAGGAAATAAAATCGCTGATTTAACCACTGATGAACATTATGATGTGAAAGTGGCAGCAATTCGGCGAGATGGCAAGTTTAGCCGCTTTCCCCATGAGAAAATTGATTTAAAAATAGGTGATCAAGTGCTGCTGTGCGGTAGTTTTTCTCAACTGAGTCAGTTACAACAATGGTTTACTGCTGACTGTGGAATACCATTAGCAATTCCTATGATTGGAGATGAAAAGGCAGAAACGGTAACATAGTTTCCACCTACTGATTATTTACTTAAAACTTTCTAACTGCGAGCTTTCATATAAGCGATCGCTAGTTTCCAAACGATAGTTTTTTCTTCATTAGCATCTACAATACAAACACAATTAATATCTTGCCAAAAAACCTTACCTGTGATCACATCGCCACTCATCAGTTTAAATTCTACAGAGGTTTTTTCCTTGATCCAATTTTGTAATTGTCGAATACTGGGTAAAGTAGTGTCAAAATCAGTTGCTGCCATTTTTATTAGGTAATGGGTAATGGGTCATGGGTAATGGGTAATAGGAGAGAAACTTATTTCCTGATTACCAATTACCAACCTTATTGGACAATGTATAAATTAGTAAACACATATCTGTAATAATTCATCTAGGGAAAAATGGCAATAGAATTTACTAAGTATCACGGTTTGGGTAATGATTTCATTCTCATTGATAATCGTTCCTCATTAACACCAGTCATTACACCAGAAAAAGCTATCAAATTGTGCGATCGCCATTTTGGTATCGGTGCTGATGGTGTTATTTTCGCACTTCCTGGTCAAAAAGGAACAGATTATAGCATGAGAATTTTTAATTCTGATGGTTCAGAACCAGAAATGTGCGGTAACGGAATTCGCTGTTTAGGAGTATTTTTAACTGAGTTGGAAGGCATATCCCGGACTAAAGATTTTTACACCATTCATACTTTAGCTGGTACAATCACACCCCAACTCACAGATGATGGTCAAGTTAAAGTAGATATGGGTTCACCCCGGTTATTAGCTCAGGAAATTCCCACCACCCTTGCATCCGCTGACAGTAAAGTCATTAATCTACCTCTAGAAGTCGCAGACAAAACCTGGAATGTTACCTGCGTCAGCATGGGCAATCCTCACTGTATCACCTTTGTGGATGATGTCGCAGCCATTCCCCTAGAAACCATCGGGCCCAAATTTGAACATCATTCTGTTTTCCCCCAAAGAATCAACACAGAATTTATTCAAGTTGTCAACCGTAATTATTTAAAAATGCGGGTATGGGAAAGAGGTGCAGGAATTACCTTAGCTTGTGGAACAGGTGCTTGTGCTTCTTTGGTTGCTGGGGTTTTGAATGATCAATGCGATCGCACTGCTACTATAGAATTACCCGGTGGATGTTTGGAAATTGAATGGTCAGAAAATGACAACAAAATCTACATGACAGGGCCAGCCGAAAGAGTATTTACAGGTAAGTTCTAACCTGTTGGGTGAGCATTGCTCACCATTGAATACTTTATATATTTAGTGTTTGCTTAATTATTTTTAACTAAATTTTTCTTGACAACTAATATACTTAGATTTTAATCTACAGAAAGATTAGTATTTTTGGCAAACCTATAGTGGGGTCGAAAACCCTGGGGGGTCCGCCAAATCGCCAGAACCTTGATAATTAAATAGTTTCAGCGTTTCATCAGTTTCAGTTGGCTGCACACCCGAAGCCTGAAATGAGGTTTTTGATCAGGTCTGCCAAAATCGTCTCTGGATTCCGCTCCCAGATTATGTTTCAGATGGCGGAGTTTCCAAACAAATAATCCCCGCAAGGGGACTGAAACGTTTAAATTATCCTTACATGGCAAGTCTTTTAAAAGTTTCCAAACAAATAATCCCCGCAAGGGGACTGAAACCAAATGTTCGGGATTGACACATAGATAATTACTACGTTTCCAAACAAATAATCCCCGCAAGGGGACTGAAACGTCAACAAATTGAACGCTGTATATATTGTTGTGGAGTTTCCAAACAAATAATCCCCGCAAGGGGACTGAAACGATTTTTTAGCCATTAGATTACCGCCATTTGAAATGTTTCCAAACAAATAATCCCCGCAAGGGGACTGAAACCGGCCACCTGCTGTTAATACCGCTTCACTGTGAATGGTTTCCAAACAAATAATCCCCGCAAGGGGACTGAAACTGTCTACATCGCTGGAAAACAAATACTCGCTAACAGCGTTTCCAAACAAATAATCCCCGCAAGGGGACTGAAACATATTCCACATTCACGCATTGCAGTCAATGGTATGGGTTTCCAAACAAATAATCCCCGCAAGGGGACTGAAACTTAGCAGGATTAGTTATTTATCTGGTTAAGTTAGTTTCCAAACAAATAATCCCCGCAAGGGGACTGAAACAACAATCCACCTTTTCCTCACGCCAAGACGCAAAGACGCAAAAGGGATAAAATTCAGATCTCCGACTTCTGACGTAAATTCATCATTGATAAACCAGATCAAAAAAGAAGTTAGTGATTTTGTATGAAAGTAGTTTTTAAAAACTTTTTACCTGAACAATAACATCTAATAAAATTAATAAAACCTTAAAATCAACATCTTAAATCATGAAAATCCTGATTTAGACAAAAAATGAAAATCATAGTTTTTGGTAGCATCAATATAGACCTAGTAACCACCACCCCCCGTTTACCAATTCCTGGAGAAACATTAATAGGAAATAGCTTTTTCACAACCCCAGGTGGTAAAGGTGCAAACCAAGCAGTTGCATTAGCAAAACTAGGAATTCCTACCCAAATAATTGGTAGAGTTGGTAACGATAACTTTGGGTTAGAATTAATCAACAACTTAAAAAATTGCGGTGTACAAACCGAAAATATTTTCATTGATGAAACTGTAAATTCTGGAATTGCAGTTATTACTGTAGGTCAAAAAGGTGAAAACAATATTATTGTGATTCCCGGTGCAAACGCAAAAGTTAACCAAGAAGACATTAACAAATTATATCCCTTATTACCAACAACAAACGCCATACTTTTACAATTAGAAATTCCCATAGATACAGTTATTCAAATTGCCAAAATTGCCCAAAATACTAACATTAAAATTATCCTAGATCCTGCACCAGCGCAAATATTACCAGAAGAAATTTATCCATTAATTGATATTATCACACCCAACGAAATCGAAGCCAGTCAATTAGTAGGTTTTGCAGTCACCGGAGAAGAAACCGCAGCCAAAGCAGCCGAGATTTTATTACAAAAAGGTGTCAAATGTGCAATCATTAAATTAGGAGCAAAAGGTGTTTTTTGTGCAACTAAACAAGAGAGTTTTTACATTCCAGCATTTTCAGTTCAAGCAATAGATACAGTTGCAGCAGGTGACGCTTTTAATGGTGGTTTAGCAGCAGCACTTTTTCATCAAAAACCTTTAAAAGAAGCAGTAAATTGGGGTGCAGCAACAGGTGCATTAGCAACCACAAAATTAGGAGCGCAAAGTTCTTTTCCTGATAGAATTACATTGGATAAATTCTTAATTCTTAATTCTTAATTCTTAATTTCCTCGTTCCCATACTCTGTATAGGAATGAATTATTCAAGGTTGTACCTTGAGTGAAGTGAGAGTCAGAGACTGGGAACGAGAACTACTAAAACCCTATATCTTCATTCCATAATTCTGGTTTTTCATTAATAAATTCACTCATCATTTGTTCACATTCATCAAGATTCAAATCCACAACTTCCACACCATGAGAAACCATAAACTCCTTCGCACCGGGAAAAGTTCTTGACTCACCCGCAATTACTTTTCTAATTCCAAATTGCACCACCGCACCAGCGCACAAATAACATGGCATTAAAGTAGAATATAAAGTTGTACCTTGATAATTACCAATTCTCCCGGCATTTCGTAAACAATCAATTTCCGCATGGGTGACAGGATCACCATCTTGAACCCGTTTATTATGTCCTCTACCAAGGATTTTACCATCTTTGACCAAAACAGACCCAATGGGAATTCCACCCTCATTTCTGCCTTGTTTTGCTTCGCTAATTGCAGCTTGCATAAACTCATCCATTTGATTAACTCCTAATATGAAAAAACAACTGGTATTAATGGATCATGATGGTGGTGTAGATGATTATTTAGCCACCATGTTACTGTTAACAATGGAAAACATTGAACTATTGGGAATAGTCGTCACTCCCGCAGACTGTTATATTCAATCTGCTGTGAGTGTAACTCGTAAAATTATAGACTTAATGGGATTTTCTCATATTCCCGTTGCTGAAAGTACAGTCAGAGGAATTAACTCTTTTCCTCGTCTTTATCGTCGAGATTCATTAATTATTGATCATCTCCCAATTCTCAATCAAAAAGAAGAAATTAAAACTCCTTTATTAACAGAAACAGGTGAAGATTTTATGATCAAGGTGTTAAGAGAAGCACCTGAACCTGTAACATTGATGGTAACAGGGCCATTAACAACAGTAGCAGTTGCATTAGCAAAAGCACCAGAAATAGAACATAAAATTAAACAAATAGTGTGGATGGGTGGTGCATTAAATGTTCCTGGAAATGTCGAAAAAGGAATAGAACCAATACAAGATGGTTCAGCGGAATGGAATGTGTATTGGGATGCGGTTTCTGCTGCAAAGGTTTGGGAAACAGAAATAGAAATAATTATGTGTCCTTTAGACTTAACAAACCAAGTTCCGGTGACATCAGAATTAGTCCAAAATATCGGTAAACAATATAATTATCCTTGTTCCAATTTAGCAGGTCAATGTTACGCCTTAGTAATTCCTCAAGATTATTATTTCTGGGATGTTTTAGCAACAGCTTATTTAGAAAAACCTGAATTTTATGAATTGAAAGAATGGGAAACAGAAATTATTACCCAAGGTGTGAGTCAAGGAAAAACTAAAGTTGTTAAAGGAGGGAGGAAAATTCAAGCAATGGATAAAGTTGATAAAGATAGTTTTTATAATTATATTTTACAACAATGGAAAAGGTGAATTCCTATAAACTAGCAATAGTATTCATTAAATCTCGATACCAATTATATGCTTTCTCAATTTGCTTTTCAGCAATTGGGGTAATTTAAACTTGAAATGTCATATTTTTGCTGCATTTCTTGAATAAAATCTGCTAGAGGACGACTTTGACCACTATTAAGTTCATCCAAACCTTGCTGAATACCTGCAACAGTTTCTAAATGCTCAATTAATTGCCGTATCTTGCTAGGATTGATATTACTGGGATCTAAAAAAGTAATCAGAACTTGAGTATTATTGCTAATATTATCTGGTGTTTCGGTAAACTCAATTTTACCATCTTGATAAATACCTTCAATTGTTTTTAGCATAGTTAATTTTGAGGTAGTTAATCACTATCATAATAATAACATAATTTGGCTAAATATCCCAAAATAAAAAACAAGAAATTATGAATTTATCTCAGAAGTTGGTGTTCTGAATTGATGTAAACCCAACAACAAAGCAGCAACCGTTCCCGCAACCGAAATTTCCCCATTAGAAACCTTATCAAAAACCTCATTTACAGGAATTAAAATCACCTCAATTTCCTCAGTCACATCCAGATTTTCCTGTTCTCCAACCTTCACCACATCTTCAGCTAAAAATAAATAAATTTGATTAGTTTCCTTACTAGGATTATCATATAAAACCCCAAGAATTTTTACCCTTTCAGCAACATAACCAGTTTCCTCCCGTAACTCCCTTAAAGCTGCTGTTTTTGCGTCTTCCTCCTCGACATTAAACCTACCCGCAGGAAGTTCAATAAAAAAATCCCCCACCGCGTGACGATATTGACGCACAAACACAACTTCCTGATTCTTAGTAACAGGTAAAATCAAAGCAATATCAGGCTTAACATAAACAAAAAAATCATCAATCACCACACCATTAGACAACTCAACCGCATCCCGTCGCACCTGACAGAAACGATGATTTATCAACATTTGTGAACTTATAACTTTCCACCTTTGTAAATTACCCATATTGCATTTAAAATAAACATCTATCAACCCCAAATCATAACACCTTCATTCCTCTCTCCGCGCCTCTGCGTCTCTGCGTGAGATAAATCTTAAAACATGAAAACACAAATTAGTCAATTTACAGTCAACAAAAGATTTCCCTTAACAATAAGTAGAGGAACAACAGCACAAACCACAAACATCATCGTAAAAATCAAAGAAAACGGAATAGAAGGATGGGGAGAAGCATCACCCTTTGGAGTAGGAAACCAGGGACAAACAACAGAGATAATTATCCAAGCATTAAACCGAATCACCCCTATTTTAGAATTATATAACCCTTGGCAAAGACAAGAAATAGAAGATATATTAAATCAATATCAAATCTCATCAGCAGCCAGAGCAGCAATAGACATGGCATTATATGATTGGATGGGAAAAAGTATAGATTTACCACTTTGGAAAATCTGGGGATTAAACATTAATAAAATCGTTCCTACATCAGTAACAATTGGAATTAATTCCCCAGAAGGTGCAGCCAAACGTACCCAAGACTGGCTAGAATATATGGATGTGAAATTATTAAAAATAAAACTAGGATCAAAAGAGGGAATAGCAGCAGATCAAAAAATGCTCCTAGCAGTAAAACAAACTGCACCAAATATTGCCTTATTTGTTGATGCTAACGGAGGTTGGAGTTTAGCAGATGCTATATCTATGTCTTTGTGGTTAGCAGATTTAGGGATTCAATATATAGAACAACCATTACCCAGAGGTGAAGAACAAAATTTAGCAACTTTAAAAAAACATTCACCTTTACCCATTTTTGTAGATGAAAGTTGCTTTACCAGTGCAGATATTTCTAAATTAGCTGAATATGTGGATGGAATTAATATTAAATTGATGAAATCTGGGGGTTTAAGTGAAGCATTGAGAATGGTAAATACAGCTAAAGCACATAATTTACAAGTCATGTTTGGCTGTTATTCTGATAGTTGTTTAGCTAATACAGCAGCTTCACAACTTGCACCATTAGCAGATTATTTAGACTTAGATAGTCACCTGAATTTAATTGATGATCCTTTTATGGGTGCATCAGTAGAAAACGGACGAATTTTACCTAATAATTTACCAGGTTTGGGAGTAAAATACAGTGAGATTACCACTTAATAAAAAGATTGCTATTTTATTACATGAAGGATTAACTGGAAGTCAGGGAAAAACTGGTTTATCCATTTTACGTTATAGTGAATCTCCCATAGTTGCAGTTATAGATAAAGAGTCTGAAGGTAAGTCCTTAGCAAATATCACAGGTATCAAGCGTGATGTACCAATTGTGGCATCTATAGCCGCAGCTTTGCAGTATCAACCGGAAGTTTTAGTGATTGGTATAGCACCCAAAGGTGGGATGATACCTGATAATTATTGGGCTGATATCAAAGATGCTTTAAAAGGGGGAATGTCTTTAGTTAATGGTTTGCACGTGCATTTAGCAAATATACCTGATTTAAAAGCACTGCTTAAACCAGGACAAATTATTTGGGATGTTCGCAAAGAACCGGGTAATTTAGATATTGCTGCTGGTTTAGCTAAAAATCTTCCCTGTCGTCGAGTGTTGACGGTGGGTACGGATATGGCCATTGGCAAGATGTCTACCAGTTTAGAGCTACATTGGGCAGCTAAGTCAAGGGGTTGGAAGTCAAAGTTTTTAGCTACCGGTCAAACTGGGTTAATGTTAGAAGGTGATGGTATCGCTTTAGACGCAGTGCGGGTTGATTTTGCTGCGGGTGCGGTGGAACAGTTAGTAATGCGCTTTGGCAAACATTATGATATTTTGCAAATTGAAGGACAGGGTTCTTTATTACACCCTGGTTCAACGGCAACTTTACCTTTAATTCGAGGTTCTCAGCCTACGCATTTAATTTTATTGCATCAATTTGGACAAACTCACAACCGTAATAACCCTTATATACCGATTCCATCTCTACCAGAAGTGATCAAGATGTATGAAATAGTCGCTAGTGGTGCGGGTGCGTTTGGTCAAGTTCCAGTAGCGGGAGTAGCTTTAAACACTAGAAAGTTAGATGAAAATGCTGCTAAGGAGGCGATCGCCCAAATTACATCTGAGACAGGTTTACCTTGTACAGATCCCGTCAGGTTTGACGCAGGAATATTGTTAGATGCAGTGATGCAGAGTTAGGAAATTCCCGAAAGATCATACGGCAGATTCCATTCTAATGAGGTATAAACTTGAATATTGAAACTGTTGTAGTGCAGGGATATTGCCCGCTAGATATGTAATTTATAACACCGAAACGTGCTGTATTACAAAAGTTCCCGCATCTAAGAAAACTATCAAAATCTGCCAGTTTTTAGCATTTTGTGAATGTGTAAGTAATACAGCACTAGTTGTAATGAATTGTTTATTGCTCAGGTATTTTTTTCGGAATTTTCTGATAAAGTATCTGTAGCGTTTTTAGTTGTATGACAAATCCTTTCAGCATTGCCATATCGAATGAATTAACAGTACCGACTATTAAAGTTGATTCACCTGAAGACTTATCTAAGTCTATGAATGATCTAGGTTTTCATGATCCACGCCCCATCTTAGTCATTTTGGGTGGTGCAGCTAAGATGAGCCAAACTGATCTAGACCGTTTGCGATCGCTATTTGTCAAAGTTCTAGCTCCAGTGGTCGAAGAATTAGGTGCATTTGTCGTAGATGGAGGCACTGATTTTGGTGTTATGCAAATGATAGGTCAAGCTCGTGCCGAGATATCAGGAAAATTTGCCTTGATTGGTGTAACTCCAGTCGGAAAAGTAGCTCTTCCTGGTCACACACATTCAGAAGAAGTGACAGCACTAGAACCCAACCATAGTCATTTTGTGCTAACTCCTGGTACTAACTGGGGTGATGAATCCCCTTGGTTAGCTGATGTCGCAACTGTATTAGCAAAAGGATCACCATCAGTTGCCATCCTAGTCAATGGTGGGGAAATTTCCAAACAGGATGTATCACATAACCTCAGAGCTAATCGGCCAGTGCTGGCTGTAGCTGGGAGTGGCCGATTAGCTGATACCCTAGCATTTGCACTGGAAGGGGAAGCTAGTGATGAAGAGGTGAGGGAGTTAGTTGCTTCTGGTTTGGTGCAAGCAATTGATTTCAAAGATAGTTTTGATAGCTTAACCGAGTTGATTAAGTCATATCTTAGTTAAGAAAAATCGTAACTCCACACTCTGAAAAATTCGCAATTAATCAAAAGAAATCAAATATGTCCATATACGAAAAAGCAGACAAAAAAACTGGCCCCTATAAACTTCTAGCCCTCGATGGTGGCGGTATTCGGGGGATGATGACTCTGGAAGTATTGGCTGAAATTGAAGCTACCTTGCGAAATAGCTTGGGTGCTGACGAGAATTTTGTCCTAGCAGATTACTTTGATTACGTTGCTGGAACAAGTACAGGTGCAATCATTGCCACTGCCATCTCTTTAGGTATGTCTGTAGCAGATATTCAAAAATTTTATCGGCAGAGTGGTGAGCGAATGTTTGATAAAGCATTTATCCTCTCCATAACTGGAACATTAGTCTATAAATATGGAGATAAAAACCTAGCTAATCAACTTAAAAAGGTATTTGGAGAAGACACCACCTTTGGTAGTAAGGATCTGAAAACTCTTTTGATGCTGGTAATGCGTAACGTTAACACAGATTCTCCTTGGCCTCTATCCAATAATCCCTATGCTAAGTACAACAACCCAGAGAATGTAGATTCTAACTTGAAACTGCCTCTTTGGCAACTTGTCAGAGCAAGCACAGCCGCACCAACCTTCTTCCCACCGGAACAGGTTCAATTAGGTGACAATAAGTTTATCTTCGTTGATGGTGGAGTCACTCCCTACAATAACCCAGCTTTTCAACTATTCCTGATGGCAACAGCTCAACCCTACCAACTCAAGTGGTCGGCAAGTGAAGACAATATGCTTTTAGTCTCAGTTGGTACTGGTCTCACTCCTAAAATAGATCCAAATCTGAAAGCATCACAAATGCACACTATATACAATGCTCAGAATATTCCTGGCGCACTAATGCTTGCTAGTCAGAACGAACAGGACTTTCTGTGTCGTATTTTTGGTAAGTGTTTATCAGGAGATCCAATTGATGGAGAAGTTGGTGATCTAATTGGAGCAAAAGGACCTTTAGAATCAAAACTCTTTACCTACTTACGCTATGACGTTGAATTAACTCGTCAGGGACTGGATAAATTAGGTGGATTAGATGATATCAACGTAGAGAATGTTCAGCAAATGGATTCCATCAAATATATGACTGAGTTAGAACGTATCGGCAAAGCGATCGCTAAAAAAGTTCAACCAGAACATTTTGCAAATTTTGTTTAGTAACCTGATTTATGGGGATTTAATTCCCCTATTTTGAAAAGCTTTATTTTAAATTTATTTATGTCTATTACTATTGATGAGTAATTGATATCAAAAATTATTTGTAAATTTTTATCAGTATTGTTTTAATACACAGGGTTCACTATTTATGAGACAATTTTTTGATGCCTTTATATCCTACGGAAGACCTGACAGTAAAGAGTTTGCAACCAAACTCCAAGCTAGTTTGAATGAAAAAGGTTTCCGAATCTGGTTTGATTTTAATGATATTCCGCTGGGTGTTGATTTCCAGAATCAAATTGATGATGGGATCGAAAAAGCACATCATTTCTTATTTATTATTTCCCCTCATTCAGTTAATTCTGACTACTGTCTTAAAGAAATTGAATTAGCAGTTAAATATAATAAACGTATTATTCCGATATTGCACGTTGAGGAAATTAGTCGGGAACTATGGCAACAAAGAAATCCAAATGGTAGTGATGAACAATGGAAAGCAGAGAAAAGCGCAGGAAAACTTAGTTCTTTCCAGAATATGCACCCCACAATTAGAAAAATTAACTGGGTCAATTTTCGAGAGAGAATAGATAATTTTGAACTTTCTTTACAGGGATTAATTAACATACTTGAAAGTCATACTGATTATGTAGAACAGCATACCAAGTTTTTAGCCAAAGCATTGCAATGGGAGAGAAATCAACAGCAAACAAACTATTTATTAGTAGGGGAAGAAAAACAACAAGCTCAAGATTGGTTAAAAATACATTTTAAAGATGAACAACCGCCTTGTTTACCCACAGATTTGCATTGTGAATACATCACCGAAAGTATCAAGAATGGTAATAATTTGATGACTCAGGTGTTAATATCTTATGCGGATCAAGATAGGAAAATTATGGAAAAAATTCGCACCAGCTTGAGACGAGAAAGTATTACAGTGTGGACAAATCTTACAGATATCAATCCAGGAGAAGATTTTCACGATTCTATTCAACGCGGTATTTTGAAAACAGATAATCTAATTTATCTACTTTCTCCAGATGCACTCAACTCAAAATATTGTCAGCAAGAATTGGATTTAGCTATCTCATGGAATAAACGAATTATTCCCTTACTGGTGCGAAAAGAAGAGGAAATAGATTTACCATCATCGTTGCGGAATTTACAATATATTGACCTCACAGATAATCTCAAAGAAGATGATTATCTATCTGATGAAAGCCAACTCTTAAAGATTTTGCAAGAAGATGCAAATTATTACAACCAGCACAAAATTATTTTAACTCAAGCATTAAAGTGGGAACAACAGAATTATAATCCTAGTATTTTGCTGCGAGGAAACAACCTACAAAGTGCAAAAACTTGGTTAGAAGTGGGACAAAATAGAACTCAGCAACCACCTACAGAATTACAAAAAAAATTCATTAATGCCAGTCTACAACAACCTCCTTTAGACTCTCTGGATGTATTTATTTCCTATTCCCGTACTGATTCAGACTTAGCGAGAAAATTGAATGATGCTTTACAAAAACAAGGTAAAATGACCTGGTTTGATCAAGAAAGTATTGCACCAGGGAGTGACTTTGCTAAAGAGATTGAGGAAGGTATTAAAACTTGCGATAACTTCTTATTTATTCTTTCACCACGATCAATAAATTCGCCCTATTGTAAACAGGAGGTAGACTATGCTGCTTCCTTGAATAAACGTTTTGTAACTGTACTTTATAGGGAAATAAATACCAATAATTTGCATCCAGATTTGGGAAAAGTACAATGGATTGATTTTAGTGGTAAAGTAGAGGATTTTAACGCTAAATTTGAGAAGTTGATAATAACTTTAGATACTGATCGAGAATATGTACGTACTCATAGTAAGTGGTTGCAAAGGTCTCTGGAATGGGAAAAGAAGAATAAAAATGATGATTTATTATTACGGGGTAGTGAATTTTTAGCTGCTTATAAATGGTCATTCGCAGCTGAACAGGATCAGAAAAGTCCCGCTTTAACTACTTTGCAAAAAGAATATATAGACAGAAGTAAAAAAGTTAGGCATATTTCCTTAGTCTTCAAATTGTTGTCCACGTTCGCTGGTATATTCACCCTTGCAACTATTTGTCTGAGTATATATAGTCTTCTGATAACAAAAGATCAAGATTGGGTGAATAGTTTAACATTTAGTAGCGACGGTAAAACTATTACTTCTTCTGGTGATAACGACAAAGTTAACATCTGGAAATCAGAAGATGGTATAAAAGTGGCAAACTTGCAAGGTAATACTTTTGCATATAGTCCTGATGGTAAGACTATTGTTTCAGGTAGTGATGATGGTATTGTTAGACTCTGGGATCTAGAAGGTAAATTACTCAAAGAATTTGATCAAAAACATACCAAATCAGTTAAAGTCGTAGTTTTCAGTCCTGATGGTCAGAGGATTGTTTCTGGAAGTGATGACAACACAGCGATAATTTGGACTTTAGAAGGGGATTTACTGCATATTCTTGAGGGACATACAGATTCTGTAATTAAAATTGCATTTAAACCTGATGGTAAAACAATTGCTACTGCTAGTGATGATAAAACTATCAAATTATGGACTTCGGAAGGGAAGTTGATCCAAACCATCAACAGGCGTTAAGTCTATTTCAAAAAACCATATCTAAATTTTACCTTCCATCTGCTATTTACAAATCTGGTAAATCCTGATGCACACAATCTTACCTCTTCCCAAACCCCAAAGAATTAAGAGCATTTTTCTTCCCCAACATCCAATCTAAATGTTGAGGTAACAATGTTGCTAAATCATAATTCTTAACCACCGTTTTCCTCGCAGCATTACGAATAGACATCATATCTTTAGGCTTTTCCAAAGCTAAATTTACCTTCTCTGCAATTTGTTCAGGGTTAAAGAAATCTACCAAAATCCCATTTTTACCATCTTTAATTACTTCCAAAACCGGGGGAGTATTTGCCGCAATTAACAAACATCCTGCGGACATGGCTTCTAACATTGACCAAGATAAAACAAAGGGACGAGTTAAATAAATATGGGCAGATGATGCTTGTAAAACTTGTAAATATTCGTTGTAGGGTAATAAACCTGTAAAATGTAATCTGGATAAATCCAAATCTAATTTATCTAACATTAATTGTTTATAACTTTGACCTTCAGGAAGTTGTTTTCCATAAGCAACTCTATCTTCTCCTACAACTACCACATGACAATTTGGACGTAGTTGTTGAATTAAAGAAACTGCCTCCATAAATTGGGGAAAACCCCGGTAGGGTTCCATTCCTCTAGCTACATAGGTGACTAATTCAGAAACATGAGAAAGGTCAAGATTAATTCTAGGTAAAACTAATTTAGCTTCAGGATTAGGTTGAAAGAAATTAGTATCAACTCCATCATGACAAACAGAGATTTTACTATGAAATTCTGGGGGGAATTGTTGACGTTGCCAATGAGTAGGAGAAAGTCCGCGATCGCAATGATATAAATCTAATAAAATTGGGGAATTTTTAATATGAATTCGACACATATCATCAGCATTTAATGGTTCATTAGGATCAAAATCTGCATCAGAACCACGCGCATGATAAAACCATTCAAAAAAACATAATAACTCTGCTTTGGGGAAAACTTCTTTCATAAATAAAGTTGGTCCCCAACCAGAATGACCATAAACTATATCAGGAACAAAACCCTGACTTTTTAATTGTTCGGCAACGCGATATACAGCTTGTCCTGTTAACACAGCATTTTCTAAATTGCGGACATAATGATGAGTTTGTGGTGCTGCTGTACGGGAAGGTTCATAAATAACTTTAGACACACCTGGAATTGTTCCTTCCTGTCGCTTGGTCGCAAACACAACTTGATAACTACTATCTTGTCCTAAAACTGAGGCTAAATGACGAAATTGAGCAGGAAAATTGGGATGTAAAAATAAGATTCGTTGAGGATGATTAGAGGTATTTGTATTCATTATAAGTAGAGATTTTTATAAAAACATATTTAATCATAGCTCACCCTACCCTGAAAAAAGGGAGGGTTTAAAAAAGCTAAAGTTCTATTTTTAACGGATTAAAAATTACTTACCACCGTAGAAAAAAGCTATTTCTTTTTCTTTCAAAGGTGCAAAACCAGCATCAGCGAGCTTTTGATCTAATTCTGCTTGGGGAATATGTTTAGCCCCAATACGAACGATCCGAGAACGCATAGTATTAGATACACCACTACGTTGTCTACCTGCTTCTAAACCCATTACTTGATTATACAAATCTAACTTAGCAGTAGGAATAGGAGAACCATCAAAATCAATTCCCTTGGCGATCGCCACATCAATCGCATCAGCACCTGTAGTAGTTTGATCTTTTAAATTTGTTTCACTGGTCATGGCTGTATAGTCTGAAGATAATAGGTATATCTTACCAGGGAAGGAGTAGGGTGTCAGGTGTAGGGCTATTAATCTCCCTGTCACCTGTCATCTATTCCCAGACTTGCCACTTTAGGAAATTTTAGTTTAATCTCAAACCAGCGGTATAGCAATTTAGGTGATGCTATGTCTGAAGCCCACACTCCTCGCAATCAAGATCGCAGCCTCGAAAAAGCCCTCACGGACAAAATTATTGACGATTATTTTGAGAATTCGGAAAGTTGGCTCAGAGCAATTTTGCGAATGTGCATTTTCTCCTTAGCCAAAATTAATGGAGAATCCGTTTTTATTGTTGAATGCCCGAATCAAGCTGTTGCAAAGCGCCTGAGTCGTAAAACCTATCCGTTTCGCGGAATGGTATATTTTTTAACTGATAATTTTGATGACCGCGATCGCACTTTATTCTGCTACAAAGATGAACGTAAAGGAAATTGGCAATGTTTTGATACTAGCACTAATACCTGGAAATCTTTCCGTAATTTACAATCATCTACTACCCCAAAAGAATGAAGCAGGGGTGATGGGGAGGATGAACAACCCAATGCCTAATGCCTAATGAATTTTACGGGTTACTGAACCACCAATAAACGCACCTAATATTGTACCCGTCCATATTCCGGCTATGCTGCCTTGCCAAATTGCTCCTGGTGTTACCCAAGCATTACACACTTGTTGAAAACCCCAAGCCTGATTTTGGCATTTTTGACTGTGAAGCATGGAGGTAATTTGCACACCCATTAAACCACCAAAAAAGCCAGATGATAAAGCAGCAGCAGTACAAATTAGGATACGTTTTTTCATTGGTATAAGGTAAAGAACATAGGAAATGGTTAATGGGTAAAAGGGAATGGTTAATAAATTCCCAATCACCAATCAACCAGTATTTCTCATCCCCGCAGCAATACCATTAATGGTTAACAATGCTCCTCGTTGTAATTCTCCCTTACTGTAACGGGAATGAATCACACCTGGAGTAGTGCTGTTTTTGTATTCTCGGAGGCGTTTGAGCAAAGAAACTTGGATAAATCCTAGCGGTACAATTGTGCCATTACGTAGCTGTACTGAACGTTGCAGGACAGGATCACCATCCAAAAGCTTTTGGTAGCCAGTAATTTTTAAGACTAAATCCCTGGTGAGGTAGAATTCACTAGCAATTTGTTCAAATACTTTATCAAAGCGGGGTTTATCTTCTGGATTAGATAACTCCTCTACGTAATGACGTGCCATTTCCATGTCTACCTTAGCCAAGGTCATTTCCGCTTTAGAAATTACCATTTTGAAGAAAGGCCACTTCTGATAAAAGTAACGCATTAATTTCAGGTGTTCTTCTGGTTTTTCGTTCAGGAAGTCGTGCAATGCTGTACCAATACCATACCAAGCAGGTAATAAAAATCTGGTTTGTGTCCAACTAAATACCCAAGGAATCGCTCGTAAACTGCTTAAATCTTTTTTACCAGATGGACGACGAGCAGGACGAGAGCTAATTTGCAGTTGGCTAATTTCTTCAATGGGGGTGACTTGGTGGAAGAAGTCAATAAAGTCTGGTTGTTCGTAAATTAGAGCGCGATAATGCTGACGCGATCGCACAGCTAATTCTTCCATAATTTCGTTCCAAGGTTCAATATCATCAAACCCGGTTTTTAACAAACTGGCTTGGACTACGGCAGTGGTGATGGTTTCCACGTGATACAAGGCCAAGTCCAACAAGGAATATTTAGAAGCTAAAACTTCACCTTGTTCTGTAATCTTGATTCTGCCATTAATACTATGACCTGGTTGAGCCAAAATCGCCTCATAAGCCGGACCACCACCACGGCCAACAGAACCGCCTCTACCGTGGAAAATTCGCAGGTTCAAGCCAAATTCCTCAGCAATTAGCTGGAGTGATTTTTGGGCTTTATGAATTTCCCAGTTACTGCTTAAAAAGCCAGAGTCTTTGTTACTATCCGAGTAACCCAACATCACTTCCTGTAGGTTAGGTTTAACCGTCACAGATGGATTAACATCTGTCGTCTGCGGTTCATAACCACCAGCTAAAAAGGCGCGATATAGGGGCAATTCAAACAATTCTCGCATGACACTACGAGAACGTTGTAAATCTTCTACGGTTTCAAATAGGGGTACGACTCGAATTGTACCGACAGCGATCGCCGGATCAAATAATCTAGATTCTTTAGCTAAGAGCAGAACTTCCAAAACATCGCTAACTTCCCGACACATACTGATAATGTATGTTTGGCAGATATTCAAACCAAATTCCTGTTGTAGCGATCGCACGGTGCGGAAGGTTTGGATAATATCGTTAGTTTTTTCGGAAAATGGCAATTCAGCGGGAATTAATGGTCTTCTAGTTTGTAATTCTCCCGTTAACCAAGCCACTCTTTGAGCTTCGGTGAGTTCGTTGTAGGATTGGGGTAAAACTTGTAAATATTCAAGAATTTCATTAATCGCATCAGAGTGACGAGATGATTCTTGACGAATATCCAATTGAGTTAGGTGGAAATCAAATATTTCCACTTGAGAAATTAGATGATCCAATTCTCGGCAACTTAAACCTGTTTCCGTTAAATTGCGTTGCACTAATCGCAATTCTGCCAAAAATTCCGCCCCAGAACGATACATGGGAGCTTCTTCATTGGTTGGCATTTCCCGATTATACAAAGACAAATTGCGATCGCGGGTATTCTCCAACCTTCTCAGCACATAGGCAAGTTTTAAGCGATAAGGTTCTTGACGATAACGCAAAGCCAGAGCATCATACACATCACTCAGCTTAGATTGATCTATCTCCAGAGATTCCAATAAATCTGGGAGGACATCACTCCAGTGCATAGAAACACTTAACAGTTCAATCAAATGTTTTACTGATTTAATGTATCTCTCTAACACCATTTTCCGCTGATAACAAGCGGTTTTCCAAGTTACCTCCGGCGTTACCGATGGATTACCATCCCGATCTGAACCCACCCAAGAACCAAAAGAACAGAAATTTTTACTAGGAGGTTCTAACCAGGGGAAAGTTTGTTCTAGAGAATATTTGAAGCGTTTATAGAGTTGGGGAATACCATCAAATAACACCTCTTGGAAGTAATGTAAAGCGTAATCTACCTCATCTAGTACCGTAGGTTTAAATTGATGTAACTCATCTGTCCGCCACCAGAGACGAATTTCCTCTAGTAATTGCTCTTTTACCTCTCCTACTTCCCAAGGATAGCCCCCAGCATTATTTTCTAGAGTATCTAGCTTTTGTAGAAGACATACCACCTGACGCTGTTTATCGCGGATAGTATGGCGGACAATTTCCGTTGGGTGTGCAGTAAAAACTAAGCGCACATCCAGTTGAGAAATTAACCGTTGAATTTGCTGGGGTGGGACATTCAGCCTAAATAACAAAGGAAACAGGGCGGCAAAAGTACCCTTTTGTTTAGCTGGTGTTGTATCTCCCCAACTGTGGGTAGCAAAATTTGCACCTAGAGACCTAGTGACTGGTAACTCATTTTCTCTTTGGTTAGTCGAATAGATAATATTCGGTGGATTTTCCTGATCTAATACATCTGTCTCAGAATACCGAGTTAATTGTTGTTTTTGTTCATATTCCTGCTCAATGATGTTAATTAGCTGAAAATAGAGAGCAAAAGCACGAGCCGCCCTAATAGCCTCATTAATATTCAGCTGTTCAATTAATTCCACCACTGAGGAGGCTTGATCATTTGTGGCTTGTCCTTCTGGTGAACACAAATCGCGTAATTTCCGCAATAGATCCACCATATTTTGGCCGCATTCTTGTTGAAGAACCGACTCCCACAATTCCTCTACTACCTGTAGACGATGACGCAAAAATAATTCAGACATGGGGTAGATATTCGCTGTTGGCGATGAAGAGTATAAAAGGGAACCCATATTCTCCGCTCTAGTAAAGCCAATTAATGTTTACAATTGTAGTTTTCTACTGATTGGCTGATAGGATCAATCTCAGCCAATAGATAGATGGTTATATATAACTGTTAGCTTTGGTTTAGTTCCTGTTCCACTGGAAAGTCAAGAACAGGAAGGCGATCGCCCCTAAAAACTTCTTGACTGGCTTCTCCTAAAGCTGACAATGTTTTACCCGTTGCTTTATCTGCCACAACTAGCAGTAGCATAGATGCTGTAGCCATTTGCAGAAGACATGATTGGGGGATATCAAACAAAATCAAGTTTAATCCGGGATTGGGTGAGGGGTTTTGGGTTACAGGTAACATTGCTAATTTTTAGTGATGGTGAGTTGAGTACAATAGACGCAAAACTCAATCTTGAGAGGACGTGTAACCTTCTAAGACTATCTTTGCCCATTTTGCAAGCTCCAAAGGTAACAAAATTGTTAAATAAAAACTGCAAAATGTGATAAATCTATGTTTCTATTTTACAAGTACAGGCAAAATCCCCCTATACTCGCTTCCTGTTACAGTTAACTTCATATATGAAAACATTATTACTAGATCGTCAGCAAACCTTGGTGCAATGGGTCAGCCAAGCAACAGGAATCAGCACTTTCGGAGTGAAAGTCAGGTTACTGGGAAATGACCTACATATCCTTTGTGAAGGCACCGACTGTCCAAAACGTTGGCACACTCTTTATGATCTCCTACAAGCACTGGGGCAAACTGACCTGGATAGCCTCACAAATGAAGATCAATCCTCAATATACCAAGTATTGGTCTATGGTCGAAAGAAAGGAGAACATCGTCCTCAATGGTGTCATCGTGTCTACTTGAATCAATTAGATAAACACATAGAACAAGCAGAACAAGCTCTATTACTGGAAACCAAAAAATCTCAGTTATCAGGTGGAGGGATAATTGTATCTAATGAAAGTTTGGCACGTCAAGGAAATCCCGATGCTATTGCTCGCTATCTCAGTGAAAATCTCAGTAATTTAGGTGTCGCTGTCCAGGTTAAAAGCCAATTCCATCAAACAAAGGCTAATGTTCAAAAAACTGCCAAAATAGCTAATCGTCTTTGGATATTTTGCCAATCTAGTTATAGTCCTGATGCCACTCTCCTGGCTGAACCAATAGCGCAACAACTTCGTCATCTCAAGTTAGCTGGTTATGAAGATGCGGTGATTGTTTCCCAGGTTCGGGGTGAAAGTGAACCAGATTGGCGGTTAAGGGTGGATTTAACCCCAGCGGAAACGATGCTCAAAGAATGGGCGCGATGGGGTGATGTACAGGCAATCAGCCGTTTATTAAGTGATAAACTATCAGATTTTAAGGTCTCTGTTCAAGCTTCTTTAAAAGAATTTACTTTACACGTTTTTTGTACCCCAGCCGTTGATCCTTTAAAATCTGCCCCCGCTCCAGATAAGTCAGTCTGTTTACCACTTATTAACTCAGAGTTAGAAAAGATCGCACCTCAAGGGATGATGGCTGCTGCTGTTTATGGTCAAAAAACAGATGATCAACAACCAGCTTGGGTAGATTGGTTGTCTTTACCAGCTTCACAACATCCTGCTCTAGCACCTTCTACTCTAGCTTTAGGTACTACTGGTGATGAACCTGCGATAGTCTTCTTACTAGAACGTTTACTCAATCAAGATATGGATTGGCGTTTACGGACGGGTGGTATCCGCATCCTTTTACTTCACAAAGGTGATTTACTGCACGTCATGTGTGATGCACCTAATTGTCCCACACGAAAACAGGTAGCCAGTAAGGTGACTCAATTTATTCGTCACTTAAATATTGATGGTATTACTGGTGTCAGGGTTTATGGCCGTCGAGCGGGAGATACTGAACCCGTGTGGCATCATGGAATTGATTTTGGACAACGCCAGCGTTTAGTACCAGAAGCCACACCAGAATTTGCCGCTACTTCTGAATATGTCAGTGATTTAATCAATAATGAGGATAATCAGCCAACTGTTCGACCGGATTTAACTACGGAGGACGTGAAAAATGTAGTTACAGAAGTAACACAGGATTGGCTAGGAAATATTTACAGACTACTGAGAAAATTATTAATAAGCACACAATTATTTGTAAAAATTAGCCACTCACGGCAGCAAAACCCTGATGGTCAAGGTGTAGGGGTTAGTTTGGTGTGGATGGCTTTGGGGTTTATTCTTACACTCCAAAGTGATTGGTTATTAGGTTATGTTGCTAATCAGCACATCCAAAATACTACTGCTGACAATAGTGTTGTCTCCTCAACACCTCCAGCATCTTTAACATCAGAAAATACTCAAAATCAAAATACAGAGTTGCTCACTAATCATAAATCTTCTCAATTTACTAGCTCTGCTTTCAATGCTTCTGGTTTTACCCAACATGATAGCCCTTCAGAAAATCTCCAGGCAGCGCCATTGAAACAAAAAGCCAGTGCTACGGCAATTCTATTAGCAGCGCGATCGCAAATGCCCAGTTTTAATGCTCGTCAATTAGATGAACAGTTAGCACTTTATCAACAGCGTTTAGCAACGACTGGTAAAGTACCAGAGGTGTTAGTTATTGGTTCTTCCCGTGCCTTGAGAGGAGTTGATCCTGTAGCCCTTTCTCAATCTCTAGCAACTCAAGGTTATGGGAAAATTGATGTCTTTAATTTTGGGATTAATGGTGCTACCGCCCAAGTTGTAGAATTTATTATCAGTCGTGTTTTAGAACAATCAGAATTACCAAAACTGATTATTTGGGCTGATGGTTCTCGAGCATTTAATGGTGGTCGTGAAGATATAACTTTTAATTCTATTGCTGCTTCTCAAGGCTATCAGGAAGTTTTGAAAAAAGCTACAAAACCAGTAAATAATAATCAGACATCCTCAAAATTAAATCTAGAGGATAAAACAGAAAATCAGCAATTAGCGGTCAATGTTAATAGTTATCAAGCAGCTAATGATTTTTTAAATCAACTATTAATTGGTGTGTCCAGAAGTTACAATAACCGAGAGCAAATCAAAAATTTATTCCAAACTCAAATAGATAATTTGCCTTTTAAAAATCAACAAGTTGAATCAAAAATTAATTCGGAGGGTGACGCAGATATTAATGATTTTCCCCAAGGTGTAGATTTTGATGGATTTTTGCCTCTATCTATTCGCTTTAATCCCAAAACTTATTATGATAATCACCCCAAAGTATCAGGAAGTTACGATAACGATTATAAGTCTTTTGAACTCACAGGTTTACAAGATTCTGCTTTACAATCAGTGATAGAATTTACCCAGAAGAAGAAAGTATCTTTAGTATTTGTGAATATGCCTCTAACAGCTGATTATTTAGACCCAGTCAGAAAGAAATATGAGCAAGAATTCCAAAAGTATATGTTAGAAACTTCTACGAACAACAATCACTTTATATACCGGGATTTAAGTCAAATTTGGCTTAATGCTAATCACTACTTTTCCGATCCTAGTCACCTCAATCGCTACGGAGCTTATGAAGTATCTAAAGAACTAGCGGTTGACCCTATGATCCCCTGGAATGTTAAATAAACTGAAATGACATTATCAATGACTAATGACTAAAAAATGAAATTTATATCAATTTTTTACGGACTTTTTTTACTGAGTATTCTGGGCATTTACTGGAATTTAGGATCACAGAAATTAAGGCTATGGACACTGTTATTAGCCAGTTTAGTATTTTATACATCCTGGCAAATTCAATATTTGCCGTTGCTTTTAGCACTTACTTTTATTAATTTTCGCCTTGGTTTAGAAATTGGTAAAAACACTTCACCGACAAAACATTCCCAAAATTCACAAATATCTAACGAAGAATGGCAAATTTCCCAGTCAGACTGGAATCTAAATCGCCTCAAGATTTTATGGTTTGGGATCATTTTAAATGTAGGCTTATTACTAAGTTTCAAATATTTACCAATTGTCCTGAAATGGATATTTAATATATCTGTAGAATCAACAAATTCACCTTTTAAATTAGTCGCACCTTTAGGAATTTCCTTTTTTACATTTGAATGTATTGCTTATTTAATAGATGTTTATCGTGGTGCGCCAGCTACAAATCAATTTTTAAAGTTTGCTACCTACAAATTATTTTTTGCTAAGTTAATTTCCGGGCCAATTACTCGCTACCATAATTTTGCCCTGCAATTTAACACTTTACAATTTCCTAATGTTAATCGAATTTCTGAAGCTTTATGGTTAATTGGCAGGGGTGCGGTTAAAAAAGGTATTCTCGCTGATAATTTGGGAATTTTTGTAGATTTATGTTTTGGTAATTTACAAAGAGCAGGTAGCACAGATTTATGGTTAGCTACTATTGCCTATGGTTTACAGTTATATCTTGATTTTAACGGTTATGTAGATATTGCTCGCGGTAGTGCTTTACTTTTTGGCTTAGTTTTACCTGAAAATTTTGATTTTCCTTATTTTAGTACCAGTATTGCCGATTTTTGGCGGCGCTGGCATATAACTTTGGGTGATTGGTTACGTAATTATCTATATTTTCCTTTGGGTGGTTCTCGCAGTGGATTGATGCGTACGTGTTTAAACTTGTTTATTGTGATGATAGTGGCAGGTATCTGGCATGGTTCAGCCTGGGGTTTTATTATTTGGGGTACTTTACATGGTTTAGCTTTAGCTGTTCATCGTCTTACAGATGCTTTGAGCGATCGCTTTGACTGGCTTAGTGTATTCTGGCAAAACCCGATAGGGATAATTTTTGCTTGGCTATTAACTCAGTTTATGGTTTTCACTTCTTGGATTTGGTTTCGTCTTCCTAATGTACAAGACTCCGCTTTAGTGATGCAGAATTTTTGGGGACGTAGTGCAGATGCACAGTTTTTTGAAAAAGTCTATGTTGAAGCATTAAATAGTACACCACATCAAATATCGTGGTTGATGTTCTTTTTGTTTTTATTCATGCTTGCATCTTATACTTTCAAACGAGGTATGAAGTTAGAGTTGAGTTGGCCGATCAAACTTGTCTTTGTACCCCTATGTTTTTACGCAGTTTGGTTATTAGCACCAGCAGGTAGCTTACCTTACATTTATTTTGATTTCTAGAAAAAACTGACAATTTAATTTACAGCGGCTTATATCTCTAGCTTGTGTGCAGTGCTGTAATTAAGTATTTGGTGGTAGTTCATTAATTCATGACTACCCCTATTTTATTAATGTTTTGGTGGGTTTTAGAAACTCTATTAAGCAATTTTACGAAGCATAAATATTTATTAACTATTTGATAAGTAAAAGTGATTACTTTTATTTTTTTGATAAAATAATCAGTATTACAAATCTGGTTAGCTTGTGCTAACGTTAAAAGTACAAACAAAATAAAACTTGTTTGTACTTTTAAATAATGCAAATACCGCACTTATAAAATGACTACAACCATTCAACAGCGTTCTAACGGTAACGTATGGAATCGCTTTTGCGAGTGGATCACCAGCACTGAAAACCGTGTATACATCGGTTGGTTCGGTGTATTGATGATTCCAACCCTACTATCTGCGATCGCTTGCTTCGTCATCGCCTTCATCGCCGCGCCTCCCGTTGACATTGACGGTATCCGTGAGCCAGTTGCAGGTTCTTTAATCTACGGAAACAACATCATCTCTGGTGCAGTTGTTCCTTCCTCTAACGCTATCGGTTTGCACTTCTACCCAATCTGGGAAGCAGCTTCCTTAGATGAGTGGTTGTACAACGGTGGTCCTTACCAATTGGTAATTTTCCACTTCTTAATCGGCGTAGCTTGCTACCTCGGTCGTGAATGGGAACTTTCTTACCGTTTAGGTATGCGTCCTTGGATCTGTGTTGCATTCTCCGCTCCTGTAGCAGCAGCAGCAGCAGTATTCTTGGTATACCCCATCGGACAAGGTTCATTCTCCGACGGTATGCCTTTAGGTATCTCCGGTACATTTAACTTCATGATCGTGTTCCAAGCAGAACACAACATCTTGATGCACCCCTTCCATATGTTAGGTGTAGCTGGTGTATTCGGTGGTTCTTTGTTCTCTGCAATGCACGGTTCTTTGGTAACATCTTCCTTGGTTCGTGAAACAACCGAAACCGAATCTCAAAACTACGGTTACAAGTTCGGTCAAGAAGAAGAAACCTACAACATTGTTGCAGCACATGGTTACTTCGGTCGCTTGATTTTCCAATACGCTTCCTTCAACAACAGCCGTTCCTTACACTTCTTCTTGGCTGCATGGCCAGTAGTTGGTATCTGGTTCACTGCTTTAGGTGTAAGCACCATGGCGTTCAACTTGAACGGTTTCAACTTCAACCAATCAATCATTGATTCTCAAGGTCGTGTCATCGGTACTTGGGCAGATGTAATCAACCGCGCTAACTTAGGTATGGAAGTAATGCACGAGCGTAACGCTCACAACTTCCCCTTAGATTTAGCTGCTGGTGAAGTTGCTCCTGTTGCATTGACTGCTCCTGCAATCAACGGTTAATCCACTGGGTTTAATAAGCTTAGTTAAATAAAAAATACCCTCCAGAAATGGGGGGTGTTTTTTTGTTTGAGGCTTTTTGTTTGAGGATATTATATTATTAATAGTGTTTGTATTTTGATTATGAAAGTATACATTTCAATAAGAAACTAAAAGAGTCAGGCTTGTCAAAAGAATTTACTCCTAAGTGTTATATTGTGTCAGATGGTTCTGTACCAAAAGAATTTGATCAGTATAAAGAAGAGTTAAAAAGAAATTTTGGAGAAGGTAATTATGATATTAGTAGAAATTCAGATTTAGGTAATTTTTTACGAGGTGTAAATTTTCAAATTAAAGGCAAAAAGAAAAAGAATAAAAGGTAAATTATGTAAAGCAAAGCATGACTACTGTTATATTTTCTTATACAGAAGATAAAGTAATTTTACTAAGTATTTGCTTAATTATTAGCATTAAATGTCATATTTTATTGTCAAAATAGGATCTTGATCGGCAATTCACTATAAAATCTAAAATCCGAAATTTTAAAAGCACAATGACAAATTTAACTCCCAATTCTAGTTTTAGTGTAACTCTACGCCTACAAATTCCTAACCGAGTGGGAATGTTAGCGGCTGTAACTCAAGCGATCGCCAATAATGGCGGTAATTTGGGTACAATAGATTTAATAGAACAAAGCCGTCAACAATCTATTCGTGATATTACCGTTGATGCAGCCAGTACAGAACACGCAGAAACCATAGTTCAAAGCGTAAAAGAATTAACTGATATTATAGTTTTAGATGTCTACGACCGGACATTTAATTTACATCGCGGGGGCAAAATTAGTATTGCTAGTAGAATTCCCTTGAAAAGTGTTTCCGATCTAGCAATGGCTTATACTCCAGGGGTAGGAAGAGTCTGTAAAGCGATCGCCCAAAACCCAGAAGAAGTTTATAATCTCACCATCAAACAAAATACCGTAGCTATTGTCACCGATGGTAGTGCAGTTTTAGGCTTAGGAAATTTAGGGCCAGCAGCAGCTTTACCAGTCATGGAAGGTAAAGCCATGTTATTTAAAGAATTTGCGGGTATAGATGCTTTTCCCATCTGTTTGGATACCCAAGATACAGATGAAATTGTCAAAGCTGTCAAAAATATTGCTCCTGTATTTGGTGGTGTAAATTTAGAAGATATCGCCGCACCCCGCTGTTTTGAAATTGAAAAAAGACTACAAGCAGAATTAGACATTCCCATTTTTCACGATGACCAAAATGGTACAGCTATTGTCACTTTAGCAGCCTTGTTTAACGCCTTAAAATTAGTACAGAAATCAATTACAGATGTGCGTATTGTCATTAACGGTGCTGGTGCTGCGGGGGTAGCAGTCGCTCGTTTACTTCGTAAAGCCGGCGCAGAGCAAATTTGGATGTGTGACTCTAAAGGAATCATTTCCACCAATCGTACAGATTTAAACGCAGAAAAACAAGAATTTGCTGTCAAAGCCCAAGGTACTTTAGCTGGTGCTACCCAAGGTGCAGATGTATTTATTGGTTTGAGCGCACCGGGAGTTTTAACCCCAGAAATGGTAGAAGGTATGACTAAGGATGCAATTGTCTTTGCAATGGCCAATCCCATCCCAGAAATTCAACCAGAATTAGTACCTGCAAACGTAAAAGTCATGGCTACTGGCCGCAGTGACTATCCCAACCAAATTAATAATGTTCTCGCTTTTCCCGGTGTATTCCGTGGGGCTTTAGATTGTCGGGCTAGTAGAATCACTACTACCATGTGTTTAGAAGCTGCCAGTGCGATCGCATCTTTAGTCAAACCTGCTGATTTGCACAAAGAACATATCATTCCCTCTGTATTTGATCAGCGTGTTTCTACTGCTGTCGCCGCTGCTGTTCAACAAGCAGCTAGGGAAGAAGGAATTGCCCAGAGTTAATACAGGAGAAGTCCGTAGGGGTTTAGCACGGCTCATTGGTGTCAACTTAACGGTACTGCCTCCCAAACTTGTTGACTAATTTTTTCTACATCTCGATGTCGTTTCCTAGTAGCTTTAACTAAACCAAATAATTTCGCTCGTTCTACAAGATAGGTAACGACTTCGGGGTTTTCACCCCGTGCAACTGCTCTAGCGACATAATATAGACTTTTAAACACCATTTCTACTGATATGTTCTCTTTTGGCTGATTCAATGTAACTGCCACTTCTGAGATTTAATACCGAATAAAAAATTAAAGTTCCCAAAATTTGAATTTGTACTCCATTAGTTTGAATGTAAGGATTCAGGTCGGGGTATTGACAAGTGTGAGATGGGAAGCAACATATATAAATTATGGAAAAAAACCTGCCCCCAAAACTAGACAGAGAAACCTTGAGACAGTTGGCGACTGAGCAGCTTTCAGCCGTTAAAAAAATTTTTCCCAAAAAACTTTGAAAAAAGAGTTGACAAACCAAAGGAGGTTCGTTATATTAATTAAGTGCCGGACAGAGAGCCGCCAAAGAGCGGACTCGGAAGGACACCGAACCTTGAAAATAATATAGTTTGAAAGACAGTATATAACAAGTCCTGCGTCAAGTAAAGATAATTACTACCTGACTGAGGTATTAAATCAGTCGAAAGAGCTACAAACAAACCAAAACGGAGAGTTTGATCCTGGCTCAGGATGAACGCTGGCGGTATGCTTAACACATGCAAGTCGAACGGTCTCTTCGGAGATAGTGGCGGACGGGTGAGTAACGCGTGAGAATTTGGCTTTAGGTCGGGGACAACAGTTGGAAACGACTGCTAATACCGGATATGCCGGAAGGTGAAAGATTTATTGCCTGAAGATAAGCTCGCGTCTGATTAGCTAGTTGGTAGTGTAAGGGACTACCAAGGCGACGATCAGTAGCTGGTCTGAGAGGATGATCAGCCACACTGGGACTGAGACACGGCCCAGACTCCTACGGGAGGCAGCAGTGGGGAATTTTCCGCAATGGGCGAAAGCCTGACGGAGCAATACCGCGTGAGGGAGGAAGGCTCTTGGGTCGTAAACCTCTTTTCTCAAGGAAGAAAAAAATGACGGTACTTGAGGAATAAGCATCGGCTAACTCCGTGCCAGCAGCCGCGGTAATACGGAGGATGCAAGCGTTATCCGGAATGATTGGGCGTAAAGGGTCCGCAGGTGGAACTGAAAGTCTGCTGTTAAAGAATTTGGCTCAACCAGATAAAAGCAGTGGAAACTACAGAACTAGAGTACGTTCGGGGCAGAAGGAATTCCTAGTGTAGCGGTGAAATGCGTAGATATTAGGAAGAACACCGGTGGCGAAAGCGTTCTGCTAGGCCGTAACTGACACTGAGGGACGAAAGCTAGGGGAGCGAATGGGATTAGATACCCCAGTAGTCCTAGCCGTAAACGATGGATACTAGGCGTGGCTTGTATCGACCCGAGCCGTGCCGTAGCTAACGCGTTAAGTATCCCGCCTGGGGAGTACGCACGCAAGTGTGAAACTCAAAGGAATTGACGGGGGCCCGCACAAGCGGTGGAGTATGTGGTTTAATTCGATGCAACGCGAAGAACCTTACCAAGGCTTGACATCCTGCGAATCTCGGTGAAAGCTGAGAGTGCCTTCGGGAGCGCAGAGACAGGTGGTGCATGGCTGTCGTCAGCTCGTGTCGTGAGATGTTGGGTTAAGTCCCGCAACGAGCGCAACCCTCGTTTTTAGTTGCCAGCATTAAGTTGGGCACTCTAGAGAGACTGCCGGTGACAAACCGGAGGAAGGTGAGGATGACGTCAAGTCAGCATGCCCCTTACGCCTTGGGCTACACACGTACTACAATGCTACGGACAAAGGGCAGCTACACAGCGATGTGATGCAAATCTCATAAACCGTAGCTCAGTTCAGATCGAAGGCTGCAACTCGCCTTCGTGAAGGAGGAATCGCTAGTAATTGCAGGTCAGCATACTGCAGTGAATTCGTTCCCGGGCCTTGTACACACCGCCCGTCACACCATGGAAGTTGGTCACGCCCGAAGTCATTACCCCAACCGCAAGGAGGGGGATGCCGAAGGTAGGACTGGTGACTGGGGTGAAGTCGTAACAAGGTAGCCGTACCGGAAGGTGTGGCTGGATCACCTCCTTTTTAGGGAGACCTAATCCATTTAGAAATCGAAAGCAATCAGCAATTAGAGACTAAATTGGTCTACTCTAGGTCGGTCGTAGATTGTTTTATATTCTTTCAAACTATATATTTGGTTCGATTAAGGGCTATTAGCTCAGGTGGTTAGAGCGCACCCCTGATAAGGGTGAGGTCCCTGGTTCGAGTCCAGGATGGCCCACCTGAAGGAATTCAAAAATCAAAAATAATTACTTTTGACTTTTGAATTGTTCTTGGGGGTTTAGCTCAGTTGGTAGAGCGCCTGCTTTGCAAGCAGGATGTCAGCGGTTCGAGTCCGCTAATCTCCACATTTGGAAAAAATCAGCAACTAGTGAAAAGCTAGACTGCTGGTGAAAGCCAGTCAGAACCTTGAAAACTGCATAGTAACGCGAAGCAGGCAGTCGAAAGACTGTCAGATGGAAGAAACCAATGGATTGTGGTCAAGCTAATAAGGGCTAATGGTGGATACCTAGGCACACAGAGGCGAAGAAGGACGTGGTTACCTACGAAAAGTTCCGGGGAGTTGGAAGCAAACTGAGAGCCGGAAGTGTCCGAATGGGGCAACCCTATATACTGCCTGTTGAATATATAGACAGGAAAGAGCCAACCCAGCGAATTGAAACATCTTAGTAGCTGGAGGAAGAGAAATCAAAAGAGATTCCCTGAGTAGTGGTGAGCGAAAGGGGAAGAGCCTAAACCAACAGGTTTACTTGTTGGGGTAGTGGGACAGCGATATCGAATCTAGAGACTAGACGAAGCAGCTAAATACTGCACCAGAGGGGGTGAAAGTCCTGTAGTCGAAAGTTGAAGGATAGTAGCTGAATCCCGAGTAGCACGGAGCACGAGAAATTCCGTGTGAATCAGCGAGGACCATCTCGTAAGGCTAAATACTACTGTGTGACCGATAGTGAACAAGTACCGCGAGGGAAAGGTGAAAAGAACCCCGGAAGGGGAGTGAAATAGAACATGAAACCGTTAGCCTACAAGCAGTGGGAGTCCGATTTAACGGATGACCGCGTGCCTGTTGAAGAATGAGCCGGCGACTTATAGGTACTGGTAGGTTAAAGCGAGAATGCTGGAGCCAAAGGGAAACCGAGTCTGAAGAGGGCGATAATCAGTATTTATAGACCCGAACCCTGGTGATCTAACCATGGCCAGGATGAAGCTTGGGTAACACCAAGTGGAGGTCCGAACCGACCGATGTTGAAAAATCGGCGGATGAGTTGTGGTTAGGGGTGAAATGCCAATCGAACCAGGAGCTAGCTGGTTCTCCCCGAAATGTGTTGAGGCGCAGCGGTAATGATTAAAACTGGGGGGTAAAGCACTGTTTCGGTGCGGGCTGGGAGACCGGTACCAAATCGAGACAAACTCAGAATACCCAGTGAACACATTGCCAGTGAGACGGTGGGGGATAAGCTTCATCGTCAAGAGGGAAACAGCCCAGACCACCAGCTAAGGTCCCCAAATCATCACTAAGTGATAAAGGAGGTGGGATTGCACAGACAACTAGGAGGTTTGCCTAGAAGCAGCCACCCTTGAAAGAGTGCGTAATAGCTCACTAGTCAAGCGATCCTGCGCCGAAAATGAACGGGGCTAAGTGATGTACCGAAGCTGTGGGATTAACTAAACATTAATCGGTAGGGGAGCGTTCCGTAGTAGGGAGAAGCAGTAGCGGCGAGCAGCTGTGGACGAAACGGAAGTGAGAATGTCGGCTTGAGTAGCGCAAACATTGGTGAGAATCCAATGCCCCGAAACCCTAAGGGTTCCAGAGCCAGGTTCGTCCACTCTGGGTTAGTCGGGACCTAAGGCGAGGTCGAAAGGCGTAGTCGATGGACACAGGGTCAACAATCCCTGACTAAGATATGGGAGCATTGCTAGGGACGCATGAAAGATAGCCATACCCTGATTGGTTTGGGAGGGGTTTACGAACTCCGTTTGGTGAAGGATAGTGTCAAGAAAAGCTAGTAATGTGATGAAGATATCTTACCCGTACCCGAAACCGACACAGGTAGGGAGGTTGAGAATACCAAGGGGCGCGAGATAACTCTCTCTAAGGAACTCGGCAAAATGGCCCCGTAACTTCGGAAGAAGGGGTGCCCACGAGAGTGGGTCGCAGTGAAGAGATCCAGGCGACTGTTTACCAAAAACACAGGTCTCCGCAAACTCGAAAGAGGACGTATGGGGGCTGACGCCTGCCCAGTGCCGGAAGGTTAAGGAAGTTGGTCAGTGGCAACATGAAGCTAGCGACTGAAGCCCCGGTGAACGGCGGCCGTAACTATAACGGTCCTAAGGTAGCGAAATTCCTTGTCGGGTAAGTTCCGACCCGCACGAAAGGCGTAACGATCTGGATGGTGTCTCAGAGAGAGACTCGGCGAAATAGGAATGTCTGTGAAGATACGGACTGCCTGCACCTGGACAGAAAGACCCTATGAAGCTTTACTGTAGCCTGGAATTGTGTTCGGGCTTGGCTTGCGCAGGATAGGTGGGAAGCGATGAACTTCTCCTTGTGGGGAGAAGGGAGCTAACGGTGAGATACCACTCTGGCGAAGCTAGAATTCTAACTCATCTCCGTCAGCCGGAGAGAGGACAGTTTCAGGTGGGCAGTTTGACTGGGGCGGTCGCCTCCTAAAAGGTAACGGAGGCGCGCAAAGGTTCTCTCAGCACGCTTGGAAACCGTGCGGCGAGTGTAAAGGCAATAAGAGAGCTTGACTGTAAGACCGACAAGTCGAACAGGTACGAAAGTAGGCCTTAGTGATCCGACGGTTCAGCATGGAATGGCCGTCGCTCAACGGATAAAAGTTACTCTAGGGATAACAGGCTGATCTCCCCCAAGAGTTCACATCGACGGGGAGGTTTGGCACCTCGATGTCGGCTCATCGCAGCCTGGGGCGGAAGTACGTCCCAAGGGTTGGGCTGTTCGCCCATTAAAGCGGTACGTGAGCTGGGTTCAGAACGTCGTGAGACAGTTCGGTCCATATCCGGTGCAGGCGTAAGAACATTGAGAGGAGTCCTCCTTAGTACGAGAGGACCGGGAGGAACGAACCGCTGGTGTACCAGTTATTGTACCAACAGTAGACGCTGGGTAGCCACGTTCGGAGCGGATAACCGCTGAAAGCATCTAAGTGGGAAGCCCACCTCAAGATGAGTGTTCTCACTACTTTAAGTAGGTAAGGTCACGGGCAGAACACCCGTTCATAGGCTTTAAGTGGAAGTACAGTAATGTATGTAGCTGAGAAGTCCTAACAGACCGAGGGCTTGACCTCTCATCTCATTGGTCAATCATATTTCGCGTTACTTGCAGTCTTCAGGGTTGCTGTTTGATTTGTTATTTTTAATTCTTTAATCACGAATTACGAATTACGAATTACAAATTAGCAATTAAAAGTTTTCCTGGTGTCTATTGCGCGGTGGAACCACTCTGACCCCTTCCCGAACTCAGAGGTGAAACGCTGTTGCGGCCACGATAGTCTGGGGGTTGCCCCACGCCAAAATAGCTCGATGCCAGGGCAATAATTCACACAAAAGCCTCCTCTCTATTAATAGAGGGGCTTTTGTTTTTTGGTTTTTATATTATTATAGTCATTTAACTTTAAATTGAGACATCAAGCTAAACAACAACCACGGAAATTTAATCTTCTAAACATTTGTACCGCCTTGGTTATCCTACAATCATTATCTACAGAAATTATCACTTTTTGTCTCATTCTTAAGTTAAACAACTATAAAATGGGTGACTACTGATTCTGTCACTCTCCAAATTATCCTATTAATAAAGAGTTTTGAAGAGACGCAACATCAATTGATTCAGGTGTTGGTCATTAAAATTTCGTGGTTTGGTCATCTTGCGGAATTTCTATTCATAAAAAACTGGGCAATCGCCTACTGTATAAGAACTCTAGAATTCAGAAATGGCAAGTGTTTTCGGAAAGTGACAGAAGAAGGATAATCCGATGCACCCGGAATTGATATGATATCGGTTCACAGCATCATTGGGTCTGTGTTGCAGCAGACCGGACAGGTGACTATGCTATCGTGAACGCACAGTTAATAATCTCCAAAAAATGTCACCCCCTGAAGTTTTGAGCTTATTCCCCAACCGCAAACAAATGCGGTTTCTTCGGAGCGGGTTAATTACAAATTCTGGTTCTAAAAGGGTTTTGCTGCTAAACGCTGATCACTATTAGCGTAGCTTACCGTATGATTCTTACGTCGTCACGCCAGCTATAGACATAAGCTGAAAGCTGCGGTAAATTCACATATCTTTTAACTATCTTCTGAAATTTATCCGGAACATAATGCGATCGCACAGAACTTTTAGATGGTAGATGCACCCTGATAACTAATTTCCCCTGGTTGGCTAACACCTTCTAGGGGTTTTTTATTTCTTTATTCAGTATTACTGAAAAAGCAATTTAATTTTCCGGAATCAAAGATAAAAAGGAAGTAGATAGAAATAAGTAGATGCACCCTGATAACTAATCTCCCCTGGTTGGCTAACACCTTCTAGGGGTTTTTTATTTCTTTATTCAGTATTACTGAAAAAGCAATTTAATTTTCCGGAATCGAAGATAAAAAGGAAGTAGATACAAATAAGTAGATGCACCCTGATAACTAATCTCCCCTGTTTGGCTAACACCTTCTAGGGGTTTTTTGTATTCATTTTCCATGATACTACATACTACTGAAATAGTAGAAAATTAATCCGGAATTGAAAACGAAACTAGAGAAAATATAAATAAGTAGATGCACCCTGATAACTAATCTCCCCTGGTTAGCTAACACCTGCTAGGGGTTTTTTATTAAGAAATATAAACAAACTTATGGAATGGAATTTATCCGGATGATTGGGCTACACCTGAGTACATTGTACTGGTAGATGCACCCTGATAACTAATTTCCCCTGGTTGGCTAACACCTGCTGGGGGTTTTTTATAAATAACAGCTAACTACCCTGAATGCTGTGGTTTTTACATTCACATTACCTGTTGGTTTCCAGTTTACCTCTGTCTTTTAGTAAATGCCAAGTCCAATTTCTGAATTGCTTTCATTTTATTTTCACCCTAAGCCATAGGTTCAGAATGATTACAGCGATATAAAACTGTTCTTTTAATAATTTCTTTATAATTTTGCCTAAGCATTTAGTATTTCAGCAGTCAGCTAATAACAGCAACTACTAACCTTGCTATCCTACTGCAATATTTATGATAAAAGAATAATGTTCCAGAAGTTACGAAATTTTCATAAGTAAATGAGTTTATCAATAATCAAATTTTCCTCAGAAGATTGTGGTATCTGTCATAAGATGTCTTTCTATGACAAAAAAGTGTCTGAGGAGTTGGGTTTACAGTTTATTGATGTCAAGATGCAGGATACGGCGACTTATCGTAAATATCGCCAAATTTTGTTGAGTCAATACCCTGATAAATCCCAGATGGGATGGCCTACCTACATTATATGTGATTCTCCGGCAGCGGAATTTAAAGAATTTAAAATTGTGGGTGAGGTCAAAGGTGGACATCCCAAGGGCGAATTTAGAAGCCGTATCCAAGAAGTTTTAGATACGGTTGCTAGTCAGAATTAATTACTTCAAAGGATTTTACCTCTAGGACAGGGCCTATCATGGCGGTTGTCATGATATCTTCGCGTACCTGTCCGGTAATTTGGGCTGTTTGTCCTGACTTAAGTAGGTTTTTGTCGGTACTTTTAGGAATTTCGTAGGTAGTGCCATCTTCTGTGACAAAAGCCCAAGCACCGAGTCCAATATTACGGCGTTCTATTTTGCCTGTGGTTGTAATCATTTGGTAATGGGTAATGGGTAATGGGTAATGGGTAATGGGTAATGGGTAATGGGTTATTCATCCTCCCCATTACCCCTAAACTTATGCTGTTTGTTCGTCGTTTTTCAATGCTAAACGGGCTAGTCCGTAGCAGAGTAGGGCGTTGAAAAGTAGAAAGGTGCGGGCTAAGTTCCCGTCTCCTAAACCCCAAACTGCGGGGTCATAAATGGCGCTGATGGTTAAACAGGCTGCTACTCCCAAGCTAGAACCAATGGCAAACCATTTCCAGGTAGTGTTTCCTAAGAGTAAGACTATTAAAATTAGGGGAATTAAAACACTGGCAAAGAGGGGATTTAATGTACCTGTTCCCTGGATGCTGTTGCCTAGTTCGGGTATGGAACTTCCTAAGACTCGGAATGGCCATTGGGGTAGGTCAAAGATGTAAAATCCTTTGAGGAAGAATAAACCGGAACTACCAAATATTAAACCGCTACCTAGTGACCAACTCCAACCGAAGGGGAAGTAAGCCCTTAAAAACCAAGCAAGGAGATATGAACCTACTACCATGAGAACTTTTGGGACTAGGGCGACTACTCCGCCATCTATCCAAAAACCGGGGTTGATATAACCGTTATCTCGTAACCAGCGGAAAAAGTCGTTAAAGCTAATTTGTCCGACACTGGCGAGTTTTACTGCGGCTTCGGCGTTTAGTTGTCCAGCACCGTAGTAGTTTAAACCGTCATCTTGAATAACTCTGGCTGACTGTTGGAGAACTTTTAATATTTCTTCTGGTTCGTTAATTCCTGCGGCTTTGACTAGGGCGGCTACTCCGGCGACGTGGGGGGCCGCCATGCTTGTACCTTGAAGTCCTAAAAATACGCCTTGGCCTTGTTCGTCTATGGTTTCTTGGAGAATTGTACCGGAGTCACTACCACCGGGGGCGGATATATCTACTCCTGCACCAAAGTTAGAGTAGGGGGCTTTTTCTCCGTCTGCACCAAAGGCGGAAACACTAATGACTTGGGGATAACGGGCGGGGTAGCTTGCACCGTCGGTGTTTTCGTTTCCGGCGGCGGCTACTATGACTACGCCTTTGTTGTAGGCATATTGGATGGCTTCTTTCATGAGTTGGCTTTCACCGCCACCACCTAAGCTCATGTTGATGACATCTGCACCGTTGTTAGCGGCAAATTTGATGGCTTCGGCGATGTCTGCTACTGTACCACCACCGTCTGAGCTTAATACTTTGAGGGGCATGAGGTTGGCTTCGTAGGCGACTCCGGCTACTCCATATTTGTTGTTGGTGGCTTGGGCGACTGTGCCAGCTACGTGTGTACCGTGGCCGTTGTCGTCGTTGGCGGTTTCGGTGTCGTTGACGAAGTCGTAACCTTTGACGAATTTTGTTTCTTGTAAGTCTCTAACTTTGGTGATGCCGGTGTCTATGACTGCAACTGTGATACCACTACCTTTGGTTTGTGTCCACGCGCCTTCTATGCCAATTTTGTGCAAGTTCCATTGTTTGCTGTAATATTGGTCGTTGGGTCCGCGTAGGGTTGGGTATGGTTGGGAAGGTTGTATTTCTCCTAACTGGGCGGTTTGTGTGATGGGAACTGCTTTGTATATGTAGTTAGGTTCGATAAATTCTGTGACTTTGGCTATGGTTGATTTTCTGAGTTCTTTTAACCGCTGGCGATCGCCTTTGATAATATAAACATTATCTTGGGCCGAATATTGGTTATCCAGTCTAGGTGTAACATTATATTGTTGAGCGATCGCTTCTAAGTCTTGTTTTATAACTGTGGCTGGTGTATTCTCCCGAAAGTCTAGTAGGATTGTATCGAATTCACCGTTGTTTGCTAATCCCTGAATATTCAGAAACCCAAATATGGCTGCAACCAAACCGATGACAAACAGGCTTGATAGTATAAGTCTTTTCATATCAACTCATCACCGCTTCTTGTCAGTTTGACCACTACCATAACTCATAATTAGGTGTTCTAGGAGTCAGTGGGGGAGCATACTCAGCTGTTATGCCGCTAGACTTTATATCCTAAATATAGTTAAGTTTTGTGGTGTGGGCATCTTGCCCGCTAGAATTATACAAAATTAAATGCACAACAGCTTAAATGTAAAAATTCCATATACACACTAAGTCTGCCTCCCCAGGCTGTGAGTCTGAGCAGACGGACTTTGCTTGTGTAGGCGCGAATTCTCTTCGCCAGCCAACCTATCAGCGAAAACTATTTATCATAAAATACGGCTAGTTCTTGCATGAGGCTTAGACACTGTTTTGGACTCATATTATGTGGTTTCATGGTGTCAGATGTAGAATACTTCAATATTAAGTTTTTTACCTGCTCGGACTTTAAGTCACTCAGGTTGACTGTTTTCATTGACCACACGCCAAATATACGACTTTTGATGGGTCTGCATTCAATCAGTTCGGGGGTATGATGACGTGGGTCTTGAGAAATGCGATTGAATGTGTTACTAATTGTTGTGCGATCGCCTTCCAATATCTGCAAAAATACAAAATCACCATAACATAGCATTCCTGTAATACCATCTCGCTGGTTATTTATTTCCGATTTTTGCATAATATCTCTGAGATCGTGATACCCTAAATCCGGTTTTCCATAACTACTGTAAATAATTCTGTATAAATTCATAACTTCTCCTAGTTTTCTCTCATGCTGTTACTGTCTATTGGGTTTCTCATGGTGAGCCAGTAACAAATAAGCTCAAAATGAAGCGGTTTATAAGCTTTAATTAAAATACTAATTAATCAGAACCTAATTTAGTCTTGTTTATTAGTTTTATTAACTGTAGATTTTTCTTTACACTTAAAACTACGCTTTTTAATCTCTACAACTATTTATATGTTCAAGATGCTTGTTACTTAAACAAGTTTTAATTACAGCATTTTTAACACCAATACTAATTATTAAAGTGCAAATTTCATTTTCTGTATTCCTGGTAATTACTGATTTTTAATATATTTTATGTATAAATTAAGTGAAATTGTACTGATGTTACAAATAGGGGAATTGAATTTATTTAAATTACAAAATATCCTTGAAATCAATATATGGCAGCATTTACACTGTCTAATAATATCATTAAGAGCAATAAGTTTACTTCATAGTTACAAAGAAATTTTATACATTTAATTACATCTACATGATTCAGAGCAGAGAATATTAACACAAGGTTAATGATTCTATGTAGAGGTTACAGCAGCTAACAGCAGTCAAACCCTTGTGGTGTAAAAATTTTTGATGCTTATTTGTACCTCATTGATCTACAATATGTTGTAATTTCCATAAGTTTACTAACATCAAACTAAATAAATTAGAATAAATTAGATTTTTTGATTATTTTTTGGCATAATTTATATATTAGGAAAATAACAGAGATAAAATTTATTTTTATCTGTTTTCCTATTATTAATTACGAGTTACTAATTATGGAACGTGGTCTTTTTTGGTTGCCTTTGTTGGTAGGATTTTTCTGGTTAGCTTGGCAAGGTTCACAGGAATATCAGAAACTAGAAGCATATAAAATTTGGGCAGAAAACTTTGAACGAGCTAAGTATGATATTTATGCTGTTATGGGTCAAAAAAGTAATGATATTACTTGGGGAAAACCCACGACTAAAGGACCAATTCAACTAGAAACTTTTAGTTTATTAGATGTCATAAAAATCCAGCTATTAGTAAATAATAAATCTGTGGAAATAGAAAATCCACCCCCAAAAGGTCGTAATATTGAAATAGAGTTTCTATTTTCTGAATCGGATAAATCGGTAAAAGTTCCTTTTACAGAAATTCCTTTAGCAGCAAAATGGACTAAGTTTTTACAGGAATTTTTACAAAAATTACAACATTTTAATGCTTCTTCCGAATCCTAAACTCTCAATTTTGTAAGGGTTTAGCACTGCTAAAACCCCTACTACTGATTCTCATAAATCCTAACAATGACAACTACAAAAACATCAATTCCTATAGCTTTAACTATTGCTGGTTCTGACAGCGGTGGAGGTGCAGGTATGCAAACAGATTTAAAAACTTTTGCTTTTCACTGTGTTCACGGAACAAGTGCTATTACTTGCATTACAGCCCAAAATACTCTCGGTGTAGTCCGGGTTGATGCTATGACTTCAGATGCTGTAATTGCCCAAATTCGGGCAGTGGTGGAAGATATTGGAGTGCAAGCTGCCAAAACAGGAATGTTACTCAATCAGGAAATTATCACCGCTGTAGCTGGAGAAGTGACAGCTTTGCAGATTAATAATTTAGTAGTTGACCCAGTGATGGTATCACGGACGGGAGCGCAATTAATAGATGATGATGCAATTCAAACTTTATGTAATCAATTAATTCCTCAAGCGGCTATAATCACACCAAATCGTTATGAAGCAGAGATTTTAAGTGGGTTGGAAATTGTTTGTTTAGAAGATATGCAAACAGCAGCGGAAATTATCTATAGAAATATATCTAAAAATTCGGGTACAAAAGCAGTTTTAGTGAAGGGTGGGGGAATGTCTGGAGATGTGAAAGGTGTGGATGTTTGGTTTAATGGGGAAAGGTTAGAAGTTCTCAAAACCAAACAAGTAGAAACTAAAAATACTCATGGAACTGGTTGTACTTTATCAGCTGCAATTACTGCTAATTTAGCTTTGGGTAAAGATTTATGGACAGCGGTAAAAGATGCTAAAGAATATGTAACTTCTGCATTGAGTTATTCTTTAGATATTGGTCAAGGACAAGGCCCTGTGGGGCATTTTTTCCCGTTGTTGGAAAAATAAAAATTGTCAGAATTAGGATGTCCAGGATTAAAGGATTAACAGGATAGAATATCTGTTTTCATCCTTTTTCGGGCAACTTGGTTATAAATATCTCTCTTCTGTCACTTTCTGAAAACACGTGCCATTTCTGAATTCTAGAGTTTTTATACAGTAGGCAATTGCCCAGTTTTTTACGCATAGAAATTCCGCAAGATGGCCAATACCTGAATCAATTGATATTGCGTCTCTTGAAAACTCCTTATTAATAGGATAATCCGGAAAGTGACAGAATAGGGATATGTATTAAATCTATAAGAAATCCCCCAGTGGGCATAGCCTACCAGGGGAGTTGAAGATCAAGGTGCATCTACCAATAAAATGTTCTAGTGGAAAATAATCCAATCCGGATAAAGTTGTAATAGCACTCTAAGGCCAAACAAACCGAAACAATCAACTTTGATAGCCAAATTTCTGGCACCATTCCTGAATAAGACTATCCCAAATTTTTTATTTAAGTATTTTTTTGTGTATTTTAGTGGAATTTGCAGTTTGTTATGTATCCCTATTCTGTCACTTTCCGGATTATCCTATTAATTAAAGAGTTTTCAAGAGACGCAATATCAATTGATTCAGGTCTGGAATTCAGAAATGATAAAGCTTTTCGGAAAATGACAGAAAACGGATAGATTACGCAGTTTATTAAACTGGCACTTTGGTATTAATTCTCCATCAAAGTAACGCAAGAGCCAGAAAAATTAAGGTCTAAATAGCGCGACTCAAGGAAATACCAATTATAAACAAATATCATAGGTAATTAAACAAACAAGATATTAAACAAACAATCATGAAAATTACCAAAAGGCTCACCAACTGGCTAGAAACCAACGCCTCAGCCCCTACCTACGGTGGTTGGGTACTAGCAGGAGTATCTGTTAGTTATTTAGGAGCTGCTATTAACACAATGACGGGCTGGTTATATGTAATTAGTGGGGTATCCCTCGCTATTTTAGGATTATCAATATTTTCAGCACCGCGATTGCTCAAAAATCTAGTCGTCAAACGCTTCCCCATCCCCCCAATTACCGCAGGTGATGAACTCAGCATAGAAATAGAAATTCATAACCCCACCCAAAAACCAGTCTCATTATTGCTAGTATCCGATACATTACCCTTTGTATTAGGTGAACCCACCAAACAACCAATAGATATCATTGAGCCAGAAAAATTTTACCGTTGGCACTACTACCAGCCTACCCAACGCAGAGGAATATATAAATGGCTTCAGGTAGAACTAGCTACTGGTGCGCCCTGGGGTTTATTTTGGTGTCGTCGTCAACGGGAATGTCCCGCCATAGCCATAGTTTATCCCACTGTCTTACCCCTAAGCAATTGCCCCCTAGTAGACGAAATTGGCCAAGATGACAGTCAAAGAAATGACCCCCGTGGTAAACCCTTACAATTAGCTACATCTGGCTTAGTGCGATCGCTCCGTCCCTACCGCATTGGAGATCCTACCCGTCTCATCCATTGGCGTACCAGCGCCCGTTATGGAGAATTACGAGTCAGAGAACTAGAATTAATCACTGGTGGCCAAGAAGTGATTATTGCCCTTGATACTGCTGCTAAATGGGACGAAGAACAATTTGAACAAGCAGTCATCGCCGCCGCATCCTTATATTTTTATGCCCAAAGGCAAGAACTACAAGTACAACTATGGACAGCAGCTACAGGAGTAGTTAAAGGTGATGTCACCATTTTAGAAGCCCTAGCAGCAACCAACCCCCTAGAAGAAGACAAGCAACCACCAGAAACATCACCCCTAATTTGGCTAACCCAAAACCCCCTCACCCTATCTAACCTACCAGCCGATAGTCGTTGGGTACTATGGCAAGATCCCAATTCATCAGCAAAAATGATAGTTAACCAAGACTACTCCGGCATCATTTTAGATAGTGAACAAGAATTGCAACTACAACTACAAAAACCATTAGCCTCATTTTGACAGGAAATGCGAAAGTCAGAAGACAGAATTTATTAACTTTGACTTTTGACTTTTGACTTGATGCCTCCCCCTCACCTAGTACCCTGCTGTTGTACAATGCAAAGAAATATTTAAGTTATAAAAACGCCGATCCCAATGGTCAATTCAGAAGCGAACACAAAAGCCAGTGATAAAAGCCTAGAGGCAATGCGCCATTTTTCCGAACAATACGCCAAGCGGACTGGTACTTTCTTCTGTACTGAATCCTCCGTTACAGCAGTAGTAATTGAGGGTTTAGCTAAACACAAAGATGATTTAGGAGCGCCTTTATGTCCTTGTCGTCACTACGAAGATAAAGAAGCAGAAGTTAACGCTGCCTATTGGAACTGTCCCTGTGTACCGATGCGAGAAAGAAAAGAATGTCACTGTATGTTATTTCTCACCAGTGATAATGACTTTGCTTGTGAAAGACAAGACATTTCTTTAGAAACCATCAAAGAAGTACGCGAAAGCATGGGTTAAACACTGATGAGTGAAAACCTACCCCCAGAGTTTTGGCAAGGAGTAGAACAGTTCAACACTGGGCAGTTCTACGCCTGTCACGACACCCTAGAAGCTTTATGGATTGAAGCAGCAGACCCAGAAAAAAGCCTATACCAAGGTATTCTCCAAATTGCCGTAGGTCTTTATCATCTGGGTAATGGTAACTTACGAGGGGCAATGATTTTACTAGGAGAAGGTACAAATCGTCTCCGTCGTTATCCTAATAATGATTGTGGTATTGATGTGGAAAAATTACTACTCGATGGTGTGAAATTTTTAAAGGTACTCCAACAAACAGATCAAAAAAAAGTACCTCATGGTGATTTAATAGCAAATTCAGTCTTGCCTTTACCAAGGATTTCTATTATTAAGGAATAGCAGTTCAGAAACTTTGGGTTCAGGAAATCGTCAAAAATTCAAATTAGAATATAACCTGAAATCTTCTATTTCCAATTACTATGATACCTTCCTATCAATTGCCAAAATCACAAATACTCCGTCTAGGATTAGCTCTCATGCTGCCTGTAGCCTTCTTGGGTACGTTATCCCTAAACAACCCAATTCCCCAGGCTACAGCCCAAACCGCGAAGGGAAATCGCCCTCTGACTATTCGTTCCGATGTGCAAGAATACGATTCTACAACTCAAGTGATTACTGCACGTGGTAATGTGCAAATGTTATATCCTGCTCGTCAGTTACAAGCAACCGCAGCCCAAGCCCAATATTTTAGCCAAGAACGGCGCATAGATTTCAGTGGTAATGTTTATATTTTGCAACAGGGTAATAATAGTATCCGAGCAGAAAGAGTTACTTACTTAATTGACGAAGGACGATTTATTGCTTTGCCTAAATCTGATCGTCAAGTGGAATCAGTTTATATGGTAGAAGATGCTAATTTAAATGGACAAACATCTAAACCAGCACCGAAAACACCAGCACTCAAGCCTTCTAATTAGGGCTTGCGGAAAAGGTTTTTCCTTGCTTGTCACCCCCTGAAGTTTAAAAGTCAGCAACAGGTAATTTACCTTGTAACAAAGCCAAATTTCCTTGAACACAAGCACTACAACCACAACCATTGTGATTGATAACTTTATGGTTTTGTTGATGGAAAATTGGCTCTGTTAATTCAGGAGTTGCTTGTACAGATACGGCTACAACTTGGTCTGCATTAGGTATAACTTGGCACTTAGTAGATGCTTGGGCGGGATTAACTACCAACAGCAGAGATGCTAAAAAAACTTGACAAGCGCAAAAAATCAGTTTAGCTATGTTCATAATTTACTGCTTATAATTTACACTGAAATACTGCTGCTGATACAGCATACTCGATTTATTCAGCATTAGTCATTAGTTCTTGACCACATTAATAACTCTCCTTGTTCCCCACCTGCGGCTAAAAATTTACCTTGGGGATGCCATGCTAGGGTAGAAAAACCTCCACTCACACCAGTTAAAATCTGTGCTACTTCGTCATTTTGATTCCATACACATAACCAACCATCAGCACCGGCAGAGGTAAGAATTAGACTTTGAGGTATGTAGGCGATCGCATTAATTATATCCACATGATTGGTTAAAACTCGCGCTTCCCAACCCAAATCTTCATCTACTGACTTTTCCCAAACCACCACACCATCAACACTGGAAGTAGCCAATAGCGGCGCTCCTGTAGCACTTTTTACTTCTGACCAAACCAACTGGCGAATTTTCCCCGGAAAACCACGCATGACCCATGGATCAGGATTTCCCCATTCTAAAACTGTAACGCTACGATCCATATTTCCTGAAGCTAAATATTTACCGTCAGGAGACCACCCCATAGCTAAACTCACAGTTGTAGTAGCGAAAACATAGGGTTCATCATCCCAATTTTGACTATTCCAAACCTTTAAGCCTTGATAACCACTAAGCGCTAAATATTGTCCATCATTACGCCAATCAATTCCTAAGATTGAGGAGTTTTCAAAATTAAGAGTAACAACTATTTCTGCTGTGTCTGCATCCCAGACTTGCACATAACGTCCTAAACTAAATGCCAGGTAATTATTAATAGGATGCCAAGTTAATTTATCAACCCAAGCAGGGGCATTTTCTAAGGTTGTAATTAATTGATTACCTCGCCATATTTTCACCGTTCCATCTTGTCCACCCACGGCTAAATATTCACCATCAGCAGAAAAAGCTACACAATCTGTTGATTTACCTGTAATAGTTTGTAAGTTGGTAAGTTGTTGATTTTCCCAAATTATCACCTCTCCTGCTGCGGAAGTTACAGCCAGTTTTTCACCAGATGCAGACCAAGCTAGAGATGTAACATAGTCAGTAACTTTACTGGAATAGTAAGTTGTAAATTTTTCAGTTTTATTATTTGTGTAGTTCATGATAAAGATTATATGATATTTATTTTAATTTTCATTATATAGCAATTCTATTTAATTTTTGAATATATACTTAGGGTGGGCATTGCCCACCACTAACCTTAACATTTCTGGGAATAGTTTGGTTGTTTCTTGCGTAACTACTTATCAATAAAATACCTTTTTCCAGTCAATTTTAAGGATTAGGTTTTTGTAGCAAAAGTGCTAAAACTATCAGAGGTTTTTTGAAAATAAAGTTTCTTGCTTGTGGGGTAAAATAGTCTTTCAAATTTGCCTTCCACCAGAAATTGACTGCAATATTTACTTGTTCTAAAGAGTAAACTTGATGCCACCAAAAAGGAGGCATAAACAGCATTTCTCCAGGCTCTAGAACACATTCTATAACTTGTGCTTCTTTAAATTTAGGAAATTTATCAAAGTCAGGTTTGTCAATATTTAAGTAACTCAAATGTGGTGCTTTTGAATCTACAGAATGAGGATATAAAAAAGGAGTTTGGTTTGGTGCAAACAGTAGCAGTTTTTTTCTGCCCCGCACCTGACATAATATATTTTGTGCTGCATCCCAATGTAATGGAGTAGTATTTCCACCAGTACCTATCCAGAGATTCGACACGATGAAAGATTTCTGACTAATGTAATCTGGAACTTCAATATCTGGTAATAGTTCTGGGAACATTAATTTAATTGGATTTTGTTGCAGGTAATAGTATTGGTCAGATTTATTTTCCTGAGTTATCCAATTGGTAAACTCAGAAAACTGCATTTTTGTACTAGATAAAGTATCCCCAGTATCTGGATCAAAAGTAAATATTTTGTTTTTATTAGAGATATTGATATCTAATTCTTTATCACCCACAACACCATTCAAATAATCCAGTGACCATGAATGAAAGGCTTTCCATTCTTCTATTTTGCCAGTAATTATTACTGGTTTGCTATAAGCTTGAGTTGCTTGTTTGAACTCTTGCTTTGTAGGTTTATGAATACGTGCAATGCTATTTACTGAGAGTTGTTCCGGGTTTTTTTCTACATTGATAGTCATGATTTTATCTCATAGTTGATTTTAGTGGATTTGAAAATTAGGAATTTTAAATTGCTTATCCCTCAGTTTTTTTTAGAAGCCTTGCTGAAGAGGGATTTGATCAGAAGTCCAATTTGTTGAGGACTACTTGCAAAAATACGTCTTGCTTGTGGTGCAAAATAATCTTTAAAATTCATACCCCACCAAAAATTGATGGCAATATTTAGCTGATCTAGAGAGTGAACTTGATGCCACCAAAAAGGAGGAATGAAAAGCATTTCACCAGGTTCTAGAGTACACTCTGTATATCTGGCGTTTTTAAATTTAGGAAATTTATTGAAGTCAGGGTTATTAATTTTTACCTGACTCATATGTGGTATCTTTGAATTGACAGGAAAAGAATATAAACAAGAGGTTTGTTTAGGTTCAAACAGTAACAGTTTTTTTCTTCCTCGTACCTGACATAATAAATTTTGTACGGAATCCCAATGCAATGGACTGGTATTACCTCCTGTACCCATCCAGAGATTTGCTAACACAAAGACATTCTTTTTAATGTATTCTGGCGTTGCAATATCTGGTAATAATTCTGGAAAAGATGTTTCAATGGGAGTTTGATAAAGGTAATAAAATGTTTCAGTTCTATCACCGTTAAGAATCCAGTCAGTGAAGTCATTAAACTTCATTTGTATACTAGGTAAGATGTAATCATTTTCTTCGGTAAAGGTGAAGGTTTTATTTTTAGAAACGCTGATTTTAACTTCTTTGTTTTCTAAAGCTTGATTCAAATAGTCAATTGACCAGGAATCAAAGGCTTTCCATTCCTCTATTTTGCCAGTAATAATCACTGGTTTACTATAAGATTGAGTTGCCTGTTTAAACTCTGATAGTGTGGGTTTATGAATACGTGCAATTGTATTTCCTGAACTTTGCACTACTGGATTTTCAACGCTGGTAGTCATAGGTTTCTCCTATCATTGATTTTGAATTTAGGAATGATATTTTTTGCTGATTGTTCAGTTTTTTTCTACATTAATTAGACGTTGAGGTAAAAATCCACCAGAACGTAATTCTTCAACACTATCTTTCACTGCTTGAATCAAAAATTCAATATTTTGTTCTGTGTGTGCTGTAGATAGAAAACAGTTGCGTCCTTCCCAGATATAAACACCTTTTAATAGTAGGTGATAGAACAATAAATCTAAATTGCCTGAAAAGGTAAAGCGAAATAGTGAACCAAAATGGATGATTTTGATGGGTACGTTTTCTGCTTGAAAATAATTGTTGAGTGTGTTAGCTAAATATGCAGTACGTTGATTTAATTGCAGTTGTAAATTAGAACCTTGTTCCTTGAGATGTTGTAAAACTGAACGTGCAGCGGCCATCCCTGTATGGTTTTTGTTGAATGTTCCCGCAAAGAATGTTTTTTCTGCTTGGGGGTAGGAAGGGTCTTGATATTCCCACAAACCACCGTCAATTCCATTCATGTAGTTTGCTTTACCTGCTACAACACCAATAGGCATCCCTCCACCGACTATTTTTCCATAAATAGCTATGTCTGCATCAATATCAAACCATGCTTGTGCGCCTCTGGGATGAATACGGAAACCTGTAATTACTTCATCGAAAATTAGCGCACATCCGTTATCTGCTGTTAATTGTCTTAGTTCTGTTAAGAATTCTTGGGGTTGTAAGTCAGGGTGACGACTCTGTACAGGTTCAACTAAGACCGCAGCTAGTTCATGGACACAGGAGCGTAAAATTTCTAAGGATTCAGGATTTCCATAATCTAGTACCATGACATCTTCGACTGTATGCTCAGATACTCCTGGCGATAAAGGTACACCCATAACTTGTTCATTTAATGATCTGGCTAAAATGCCGTCAAAATGACCATGATATGAACCAGAAAAGATGGCTATTTTAGTCCTTCCTGTGGTAGTACGTGCTAGACGTAAACCTGTCATGACTGCTTCTGTACCGGAATTACAGAAAGTGACACGCTCCATACCAGTTAGTTCACAAATTAACTCGGCCACTTCTCCCGCTAGTTTTGATTGTGGTCCTATTTGTAAACCTTTTTCCATCTGTTCTTGTACTGCTTGAGTAATAAAGGATGGGGCATGACCAAACAACAACACTCCAAAACCCATAGTAATATCTAGATACTCGTTGCCATCTATATCCCAAAATTTAGCTCCTACTGCTCTCTCTCCAATGATGGGGTAAACCATTTCTTTGGTAGAAAGACGAAATCCTGCTACTGCTCTACTGTCTGCTAAAACTGGACGGTAAGTTTGAGAGCGCTGTTTTGATTTTTGAGTCTTGTGATTATACAGATTTATCAGTTCTTGTAAATGACATTCTTGTTCTACACTCAGTTGAGAATTTACATTAGATTTCCCATTAACTTTCCCATTAACTTGGGACTTTATATATGGTGTACTACCATTTTGTTTTGGTTGGCTTTTATTGACAGGAACAACAGGTTTTTTGGTTGGGGTGTTAGTGGGAGAATTATTATTCTGATGATTGTGATTATTTGTAGCTAAACCATTATTTTGCAAAAATTCCAACTGCTGAGATACAACTGCTGACAAACTTTGAGAGACAAGTTCTAACTGTTGTCTCATGATTTGTTCTAAGCCATTTGCTGAGGTTGTTGCTTGGAAGTTTTGCCCAATTATTAAAGGTGTATTTGGTTGTATTGGTGTTGCTACTTTTGGATCTGATTTAGCAGCAAACTGTTGTAAATTGGCATTAATCCATTCTGGTGATAAATTATCAGCAATGTGATTTGCTAACGCCTGAATATTTGGTAATTCTTCAAATAACTGCCGAATGGTAATTTTGAAGTTGTAAGTATTTTCAATAGCGCGGATAGCATCTAACATAGCGATTGAGTCAGCACCCATTTCTAGGAAAGAAAGATGAATGTTGATGTCTTCTGGTGCTGCTTTGAGAAAATAAGCTACTAAAGAACGTATCTTACCCAGGATTAGCTCCTGTTTTTGGGATGGTGTAATGGTAGTCATTTGTAAATTATGTTCCTGTTGATTTAGATTTAATATTTTATTTGGTAATTTATATCCATTCTCATTGGCTTGATTGTCATTGGTTGAGAGGGTATCAAACCAATAACGTTTTTTCTGGAAAGGATAAGTTGGCAGGGGTAAAACACTCCTTGAGTAATCATCATCAAATCCTTGCCAGTTAATCTTTGCTCCTTTAATATACAGATTTGATAAACTCAGAAATAATGAATGCCAATTATCTTGATCATAGGTTAGAGAAGATAACCAAGTGACTGTATTTTCTTGCTGACAATGTTTACCTAAACTAGAAAGAACTGGTTTTGTACCTATTTCTAAGAATACTTCATAACCCAGTTCAAAAAGAGTATTCATTCCTGGCATAAATTGGACTGGTTCACGAATTTGACGCAACCAATAGCTACTATCTAAAACTTGACCTGGAGGGATAATTTGACCTGTTAAATTAGAAATTAAAGGAATTTGTAAAGGTTGAAATTGCATCTGACTGATATTTTGGGCAAATTCTCCTAACATTTGCTCCATTAAAGGAGAATGAAAAGCATGAGAAACTTTCAATCGTCTAGTTTCAATTCCTTGGGTTTCTAAAATAGTCAGGACTACTTCTATTGCTTCACCAACACCAGAAATAACTGTGTTGCTGGGACTATTAATAGCTGCGATTGATATCTTTTCCGAGTAGGGTTGAATAGCTTTTTGTACTGTTGTTGCATCGGCAAATATTGCTACCATTTGACCATCTTTTGGAAGTGCTTGCATGAGACTGGCCCGTTTAGCTACCAGTTTTAGTCCTTCCTCAAAACTAAAAGCTCCGGCCACACAAGCGGCCACATATTCCCCTAAACTATGACCGATAACTACATCAGGTTTAATCCCCCAAGACTGCCATAATTCGGTGAGTGCGTATTCTATAGCAAATAAAGCAGGTTGGGTGTATGCGGTTTGATTGATCAGAGAATTTTCTTCAGTGCTGGGGTACAAGACCTCAAGCAGAGGTTTTTCTAAATAGGGAAGTAGAATTTGATTAGCTTGGTCAATGATTTGCTGGAAAATGGGTGCTTGTTCATAGAGTTGACGACCCATGTTGATATATTGTGAACCTTGACCAGTGAATAAAAAAGCCAGTGGTGGTGGATTTTTTGGTGATTGACCAGTAACCGCTGTTGGGGGTTGAGACCCGGTTGTAAAATGATTTAGGGTTTCTTGTAACTGGGTTGTGGATGGACAGAGAATAGCTAACCGATGTTGAAAATGCGATCGCCTGGTATTAGCAGAAAAACAAATATCGGCTAATGATGCTGTTGGTTCATCTTGTAAAAATGTTTGATAACGGACAGCCAAATCGGATAAAGCTTGTTCACTTTTGGCTGATAGGGTCAGTAAGTGTAATGAACGTTCCATCTTTGGTGTTTTTTGACTGGACTGCATGGGAAATACTCCTAACTGTAATTATTAATCTATGATTTCAACTTTTGTTGTAGACAACTTTTTAACCTTTCCGCGAAAACCTGAACATGGGGTTGAGTCATCATTGTCACATGATTACCAGGGACAAATTCGACATCCACTGGTTCGCTAGAAAAGGGATTCCATCCTAAACTCACATCTTCTAAAAACTCCGGTGGTAAAGCCGTTTGCTGTTCTGCGGAAACAAACTCACTGGCACGAAATAGAGTAATGGGAAGAGGATGAAAGTCTTGTGGGACATATTCAACGGTACTATTAGCTTTGTACGCCTGTAATAAATTATTTACGTATTTAGTGTCGGCATTGGGAGGGAGAAGATCAAGCCGATGTAGGTAGTTGAGAACATATTGGAGTTGCTCGGTTAAAGGTAAAGAACGCAAGGATTCACCATCCATTTCTAAATCCTTAGCAAAGGCAACTTGCATACTTTTAGCAATGTCAATTAACCATGTAGCATCATCAACTTCTGTTGGGTTTTCAGACTTTTTGGGTGCTGTAGTATCCAAAATTGCGACTAAAGCTATTTCTTCACCCTGACGGAATAACTGCTGTGCCATTTCAAAGGCAACTTTACCACCAAAAGAATGTCCACCTAAATAGTAAGGGCCGTGGGGTTGTACTGCTTGCATAGCTTGAATATAGCGAGTTGCTACATCCTCAATTTTGTTCATGGGTACTAACTCACCATCTTCACCTTGAGCTTGGAAACTATAAAAAGGCTGGTCTTCACCCAAAAAACGGGCTAAATTGTAGAAATAGAAGGGAAAACCGCCAGAACCGGGAATACAGAACAATGGTGGTTGAGAACCATAGGGTTGAATTGCTACTAGAGGAGACCATTCAGAACTGGTGTATTGTTGAATGGCAATCGCCAAATCTTCAATAGTGGGACTTTGGAAAAGTGCAGCTAAGGGAATATCTTTGCCAAACTGTTCCTTAATTTGACCCATCAAATGAAAAGCTAAGAGAGAATGGCCACCAAGGTCAAAGAAGTTATCTTTTACACCGACGTTGTCAACCTTGAGAACTTTTGACCAAATTTGCACCAGTTGTAGTTCTACCCCATTGCGAGGAGAAACAAAGGTGTCGGAATTGCGTTGTTCTGGAGCTTTTAAAGCACGACGGTCAATTTTGCCATTAGCAGTCAGAGGGAAAGCATCCAAAACCACAAAAGCACCAGGCAGCATATAATCAGGCAACCTATCCCTGAGAAACTGACGCAATTGATTCACACTCAAACTCTGTGGATTTTGGCCGACAATATAAGCAACCAAACGTTTATCACCAGGTGTATCTTCCCGCACCATCACACAACAAGCTTGGACATCCTCTGATTGACTTAACATCGCCTCAATTTCACCCAATTCAATCCGGAAACCCCGGATTTTTACCTGATTGTCAATTCTACCCAAATACTCCAAATCACCATCGGGTAAATACTTAGCTAAATCACCCGTCTTATACAGAACATTCCCAGAATCTGACAACCACGGATGGGGAATAAATCTTTCCTCAGTCAACTCAGAACGGTTTAAATAACCACGAGTCACACCCGCACCACCAACATACATTTCCCCAGGAACACCCACAGGGACAATCCGCAAATACTGGTCTAAAACATAAACCTGTAAATCAGGAATAGGACGACCAATTACACTTCCACTACGACCTAAATCATCCTGACTCAAAGGACGATAAGTAACGTGTACAGTAGTTTCCGTAATTCCATACATATTCACCAACTGCGGTGATTTATCACCATGACGCTCAAACCAAGGTTGTAAACTATTAATGTCCAGACTTTCACCACCAAAAATCACCAACCGCAGATTTAAAGCTTGAGCATGATTTCTAGACTCTTCTACAGCAATTAACTGACTAAAAGCCGAAGGTGTCTGATTGAGAACAGTCACTTTTTCATCAGATAACAACTGATAAAAAGACTCAGGAGAACGAGTTACTAAATAAGGTACAACTACCAGTTTTCCACCGTATAGTAAAGCACCCCAAATTTCCCACACTGAGAAGTCAAAAGCATAGGAATGGAACAGAGTCCATACATCTTCAGAATTAAAATTATACCAAGATTGTGTAGCTGCAAACAGACGAGTCACATTACAGTGCTTGACTAACACACCTTTGGGAGTTCCTGTAGAACCACTGGTATAGATGACATAAGCTAAATTTGAGGTGTTGACTTCTGTAGTGGGATTCTCTTGATTTGATTGAGAAATCTTATTCCAACCAGTATCTAAATAAACAACTTCAGCAGTATTTTCCGGTAACTTATCAACCAGTGACTCTTGAGTTACTAAAACACTCACTTGAGCATCTTCTAAAATAAAATTCAGTCGTTCTTGAGGATATTCAGGGTCAAGAGGAACATAAGCACCACCAGCTTTAAGAATACCCAAAATACCCACAATCATTTCCACAGAACGCTCAACACATATCCCCACTAAAACATCTGCTTTCACTCCCAAGGATATTAAATAATGTGCTAATTGATTAGCTTTGTTATTTAATTCAGAATAGGTTAATTGTTGATTTTCAAATACTACTGCTACAGCATCCGGTGTTTTTTCAACTTGTTCTTCAAACAACTGATGAATACATTTATCTTTTGGATATTCTGTTTCTGTTTGATTCCAATCAATTAATAATTGTTTTTCTTCTGTTGCTGTTAAAATAGGTAATTGATTAATTTCCCCTTGAGAATTTTCCACAATTGCTGATAACAAAGTCAGAAAATGACCCAACATTCTATTAATCGTTCCCTCATCAAAACGACTATTATCATAACTAACCTTCACCCACAACTGCTCACCAGGACCAGAAATTACAGTCAGCGGATAATTTGTATGTTCAATTCCTCGGAAATTCTCAACCTGTAAACCACCATCATCATCTAAAGTATCCGCATCAACCGGATAATTTTCAAACACAACCAAACTATCAAATAAAGACGTACCTCTCGTCACATCACTCCATCCTTGAATTTCCACCAAAGAACAATAAGAAAACTGTTCAGACTCCACCTGTTGCTGCTGTAATTCTTTTAATAAAGACAAAACATTATTATCATCTGAAACCTGAACTCGCACAGGTAAAGTATTAATAAATAACCCCACCATTGACTCCACACCAGGTAAAGATGGAGGACGACCAGAAACAGTAGAACCAAACACTACATCATTTTCTTGACTGTAACGAGACAACAACAAACCCCAGACACCTTGCACCAAATTACTCATCGTTAATTGATGCTTTCTCACAAACTCTGTCGCTTTATTGGTTTTCTCAACTGATAAATAAACAACTTCTTCTTTATATTCACTTTGTGTTTTTTGACTTGATAATGATTTCTCAACCACTAACGGAGTTGGTGCATCAAAACCACTAAGTTTTTCTTGCCAAAATTCTTGTGCAGCATCTTGTTTTTGCTGTTGTAACCACTCAATATAATTTCGATAATTGAGACTTGGTTTATTAACAGTTTCCACACCATCAATTATTTCTTGATAGAACTCAAACAAGTCCTTAAACACCAAAGGTAAAGACCAACCATCCAATAAAATATGATGATGACACCAGACAAATTGATAACTCTCATCACTTAATTGTAGTAAATACAATCTCATTAATGGAATTTTGTCAAGTTTAAATCCTTGTTTTCTTTCCTCTTCTAAAAATGTTTCTATTTCTGTTTGTTGTTCTGATAACTCTCTCCAGTCTCTAATTTCTACACCTAAATCTACCTGTTTATAAACCACTTGCACAGCTTGACTGAGAGATTCCCATATAAATGCAGTCCGGAAAATAGAATGACGATTGACTAATTTTTGCCATGCTTTTTCAAAAGCTTTAATATTTAATTCACCATTGAAAGTACAGGTTATTTGTTCAAAATACACACCACCTTCCGGTGCATACAAACTTTCAAATAACATCCCTTCTTGCATTGGTGACAAGGGATAAATATCTTCAATATTTTGCCAGTTTAGTTTACCCAGTTTACCTAAAACTCCATCTAATTCTGGTTGTTTGAGTTTTATTAACGGGAAATCAGAAGGTGTATATCCTACATTCTCTGGTTCTAAACAATGGGTTATTATCTCTTGCAGTGCTGTAATAAACTCTTGCGCTATTTTCTCAACAGTTGTTTTTTCATGAATATTATTACTGTATGTCCAGTTAATTTGTAAGTGTTCTTCTGCAATGATAGCGTTAATATCTAGTAAATTTGAACGTTGACCTACTGAACTTTGGTCTTGTCCACTAGACTCATCCGCAGATGATAGCAAAGATGATGTATTTAATGTTTGGGTAAATTGTCCTAAGTAGTTAAAGCTAATTTCTGCTTTGGGTGTTTTTGTTATTTGTTTTTTAATGCTTTTATCTTCACTCAAATAACGCAATACACCATATCCAATCCCTTTGTTCGGTATTTCTCTTAATTGTTCTTTGACTGATTTTATGGTGTTTTCTAAGTTATTGAATTCTGTTTTTTCAATATTTATAACTACTGGAAACATGGTTGTAAACCATCCAATAGTTCTGGATATCTCTACACCATCTAAAATATCTTCTCTACCATGTCCTTCTAAATTAAACAACACAGATTTTGAGTTTGTCCATTTACTCAAAACTAACACTAATGCAGTTAATAAGATATCGTTTATCTGTGTTTTATATGCTTTTGGTACTTCTTGTAATAATGCTGTTGTCTCTTTTTGGTTTAATGATACTGCTATATTTTGAGTTGATGATAAGGTGTTTTCACCTTCTTTATCTACAGGAATTGATTTAATTGCACTGTTTGATTTATTTACCCAATAATCAATTTCTGATTTTAATGTTTCTGTTTGTGCATATTCTGATAACTTCTCACTCCAGGTTTTAAAGGATGTGGTTTTTGCTGGTAGTTGGATTTTCTGATTTTGATTTAGTTGTTGATATCCTGTTTCTAGGTCTTCTAATAATATTCTCCAAGATATTCCATCTACTACTAGGTGATGAATTATTATTAATAGTCTTCCTGGTTGATTTTCTCCTAGTTTAAATAATCCCACTTTGACTAGATTAGATTCTAGGTCTAAACTTGCTTGCAGTGTATCCGCTGTGGTTTCTATTATTTCTGTTTTTTCTGTTTCTGTAACTTCGGAAATATCAAAGTATTCAATTTCAAAAGTTTCTATTGGTTCACTATGTGTTGCTTTCCATTGATTTTCTGTTTCTGTAAATCTCAATCTTAAAGCGTCATGATGATTGATGATTTCTTGCCAAGTTTTCTCTATTTTATTTCTATCTATTTCTGCTGGTACTGTTAGTAAAAATGCTTGGTTAAAGTGATGGGTTTCTGGTCTATTTTGCTCCAAGAACCATTTTTGAATTGGTGTTAAGAGGAAGTTTCCACTAACTGTGACCTGTTCTATTTCTAGGGTTTTAATTGTTCCTGCTACTGCTGCTAATTCTCCTATGGTTTGATTCGCAAATAGCTGTTTTAATGTGATTTCTATTCCCTGTTGTTTGGCTTTTGCTATGATTTGAATACTGAGAATTGAGTCTCCACCTAGTTCAAAGAAGTTATCATTTATTCCTATTTTTTCTATTCCTAATACTTGTTGCCAAATTTCTGCTAGTTTGGTTTCTATTTCTGTTTTTGGTGCTATATATTTTTTTTCTATTTCTGTGTTTGTTTTTGGTTCTGGTAGTGCGCGTCTGTCTATTTTTCCGTTGGGTGTTAATGGTAAGTTTTCCAGATATACAAAGTTACTTGGTATCATGTATTCTGGTAGTTTACTTTTTAAATATTTTCTCAGTTCTTTTGTTTTCAGTTTTGTTTCTGAGACTATATAAGCTACTAATTTTTTATATCCTGGTTTGTCTTCTCTAACTACAACTACTGATGTTTGTACATTTTCATTTTGATTGAGTGCTGTTTCTATTTCTCCTATTTCTATTCTGAATCCTCTTATTTTTACTTGGTTATCGCTTCTTCCTAAGTATTCTATGTTTCCATCTGTTAAGTATCGTACTAGGTCTCCTGTTTTGTAGAGTTTGGTTTTTCCGTTGTCAAAGGGGTTAGGGATAAATTTCTCTGCTGTCAGTTCTGGTCTGTTTAAATATCCTCTTGCTAAACCTGTTCCTGCTATATGTAGTTCTCCTGCTACTCCTACTGGTACTGGTTGCAGATTGCTGTCTAATATGTATACTTTGGTATTATCTATCGGTTTTCCAATACTTGGTGATGTTTGTTTTTGTGTTTCTAATATGCAAGATGTGGTGACTACTGTGTTTTCTGTTGGTCCATAGTTGTTAATTACTTGGAAGGGTATTTTATTTGTTGGATTTTGGGTTAATTTATCTCCTCCTGTGAGTAGGTAGCGTAGTTTTGTTTTTTCTTTTTTCCAGTCTAGTTTTAATAGTTCTTGGGTTATTGGTGTGGGTACAAAGCTAATGGTTATTTGATTTTCTGTTAACCATTTTTGCAGTTGTTCTGGTGATACTAATATTTCTTTTCTAACTAGATGTAATGTTGCTCCTGCTGTTAGGTATGGCCATGTTTCCCATACTGCTGCATCAAATCCTGTTCCTGCTAGTTGGGTGGCTTTATCTGCTGTGGTTATTTTAAATTGTTTTTGATGCCAATTGATTAGGTTTGTTAGTCCTTGATGGGTTATTTCTACTCCTTTTGGTGTTCCTGTTGAACCACTTGTGTATATTACGTAAGCTAGGTGATTTGATGTTATTTCTTTGTGGGGATTTTTTTGATTTTGTTGATTTATTTTTTCCCATTCTGTGTCTAAACAGGTTGTTTGTGTTTGATTGTTTTGGATTTTTTGTTTGAGGTTTTGTTGTGTTAGTAGGATGTTTATTTTGGTATCTTCTAAGATGAATTTGATTCTTTCTGTGGGATATTCTGGGTCTATTGGTAGGTATGATGCTCCTGCTTTTAATATTCCTAATTGTCCGATTATCATTTCTAGGGAACGTTCTACGCATATTCCTACTAAAATATCTGCTTTCACTCCCAAGGATATTAAATAATGTGCTAGTTGATTTGCTTTGTTATTTAATTCAGAATAGGTTAATTGTTGATTTTCAAATACTACTGCTACAGCATTTGGTGTTTTTTCAACTTGTTCTGTGAATAATTGAGTGATTGTTTTTTCTATTTTATTTTCTGTTTCTGTTTTGTTCCAATCAATTAATAATTGCTGTTTTTCTGTTGCTGTTAATATTGGTAGTTGGTTTATTTCTGTTTGAGGATTTTCTACTATTGCTGATAATAGGTTGATGAAATGTCCTGTCATTCTATTAATGGTGCTGCTGTCAAATAAGTCTGTGTTGTATTCCCAACCACCAATTAAACCTGTTTCTGTTTGCTCTATTGATAGGGTTAAGTCAAATTTTGCTGTTGCTGTTTCTATTGGTAATAAGTTGGTTTTTAATCCTGTTAATTCTATTTCTGATATGGGTGCGTTTTGTAGGGCAAATACTGCTTGAAATAATGGTGAATGACTCAGGTCTCTTTCTATTTCTAATGCTTCTACTAGCATTTCAAAGGGCAAATCTTGATGTGCATATGCTGATAATGCTGTTGACCTGGTTTTATTCAATATTTCGCTAAATTTACTATTTCCTGATAGTTCTGTTCTCAATACTAATGTGTTTACAAAGAAGCCTATTAAACTTTCTATTTCTTTTCTGTTTCTGTTGGCTATTGGTGTTCCTACTAATATGTCTGTTTGTCCTGTGTATCTATACAGTAGGGTGTTATATGCTGCTAACAGGGTCATGAATAAGGTTACACCTTGTTCTTTACTGACTTTTTGTAGTTCATTAGTTAACTCTTTTGATATTGTAAATTCTTGATATGCTCCTGCAAAGGTTTGTACTGCTGGTCTTGGTCTATCTGTGGGTAATGGTAAAAATGTGGGAGCGTTTTCTAACTGTTTTGACCAGTAGTTTATTTGTTGTTCTAATACTTCTCCTTGTAACCAGTTTCTTTGCCATATTGCAAAGTCTGCATATTGTATTGGTAGGGGTTTTAGTTCTGTTTCTTTCCCTTGAATGTAGCTGTTATAAATTGTGACTAATTCTTCTATAAACACACCCATTGACCACCCATCAGAAATTATATGGTGCATACACAATGTGAAGATGTTTTCTGTTTCTGTAAGTTTGATTAATGTTGCTCTAATTAAACTGTCTTTTTCTAGGTTAAATAGTTGATTTGTTTGTTGGTTAATTATTGCTTTGGTTTCTTTTTGTTGTTGTTCTATTGATAAGGCTTTTATGTCTATTGTTGATATTTTCCAGTTAGTTTTTTGGTGAATTATTTGTTGTGGTTTTCCTGCTATTTCTTTGATGTTTGTTCTTAATGATTCATGCTTATTTATGATTGTTTGGAAACTTTTTTCTAATGCTTCTATGGACAATTCACCTTGTAGTTTTAATGCTGCTGGTAGGTTGTATGATGCACTGTTTGGTTCTAGTTTGTCTATAAACCATAACCGCTGCTGTCCATAAGATAGAGGTATTTCTGTTTTTTCTATTCTGGGTTTGATGGGAGTTTTTTGGGTTTTTGTTTGTTTTTTTTGTGTCTGTTCTATTATTTGTGCTTGTTGTTCTATTGTCGGTGCTGTAAATATGTTTTTCAGTGGTATTTCTATTTGGAAACTACTACTAATTCTCGATACTATTTGTGTTGCTAATAATGAATGTCCTCCTAGTTCAAAGAAGTTATCTGTAATTCCTACTCTTTCTATTTTTAATACTTCTGCCCAGATTAATGTCAGTATTTCTTCTGTGGCAGTGCGTGGTGCTACATAAGTTTCAGTAATTTCACTCTGGACATCTGGCGCAGGTAAGGCACGACGATCTACTTTACCACTGGGGGTTTGTGGCATTTCTGCGAGGATGACAAAGGCGGTCGGTAGCATATATTCTGGTAGCTTTCCTTGCAGGAATTGCCGTAAGTTGCTACTTGTCAGTGTATTTGCACCGACTACGTAAGCTACTAGACGTTTATCTCCGGGTATATCTTCACGGGCGATCGCACAACATCCTTCTACGTCTTCATACTGACTTAATACCGCTTCTATTTCTCCTAGCTCGATACGGAAACCACGGATTTTGACTTGGTTATCTATGCGTCCTAAAAATTCAATGTTGCCATCGGGTAAATACTTAACTAAGTCACCTGTTTTATACAACCGTGAATTTTCATCAAAAGGATTAATTGTAAATCTTTCAGCGGTTAATTCCGGTCTGTTCAGGTATCCATTAGCTAAAGCTACACCACCAATATATAATTCCCCCGGTACTCCTACTGGTACTGGTTGTAATTGTTTATCCAATATATAAACTTGGGTGTTAGCAATGGGACGACCAATAGGAGGTAGTAATGGCCATGTTTCCACTGTCCCTGTTAAGGTATAGGTTGTGACTACATGAGTTTCCGATGGGCCATAGTGGTTGTGCAGGGTGCAGTTATTAGTAAGTTTACTTAACCATTGGGCAATGCTAGGAGTAATTTGTAACTGTTCCCCAGCGGTAATGATTTCTTGTAAATGACTGGTGAAGAATTCCCGACTGACTGCTACTTCTGCTATTTGCTGCAACCCAACAAAGGGAATAAATAATCTGTGAATTCTGTTCTCTTCTATGAAACCTAGCAATGCTACCGCATCTAGGCGCATTTCTTCGGTAATTAATACCAATGTACCGCCAGAATGCCAAGCGGTGAACATTTCATGGAAGGAAGCATCAAAACTTAATGGGGAGAATTGTAAGGTACGTTTTTCACTGGTAACTTTTAATTCGTCAACGTGCCAGAATATCAAGTTAGCTAATGCTAATTGACTCATGGCCACACCCTTGGGTTTACCCGTAGAACCAGATGTATAAATTACATATCCTAAGTTTTCTGATTTTACTTGGGGGTTGGTGTTTTCTTCGCTGTATTGGGAAATTACTGATAAATCCGTATCTACACAGATGGTATGACCTTGATATTGATTAAATTGTGATTTTAATGATGTTTGGGTGATTAAAACGGGTATGTTTGCATCCTCTACCATGAACTGTAAACGTTCTATGGGATATTCGGGATCTAGGGGTAAATACGCACCACCGGCTTTTAATATTGCTAATATCCCCACTATCATTTCTAGAGAACGTTGTACACATATTCCCACTACTACATCTGCTTTCACTCCCAAGGAAATGAGATAATTTGCTAGTTGGTTCGCGCGACTATTTAGTTGTTGATAAGTTAGTTGTTGTTCACCAAATTCTACTGCAATAAAATCTGGTGTTGTCTTAACTTGTTCTTCAAATAGTTGATGTAAACATTGTTCATGGGGATATGCTTTTTCTGTATCATTCCATGCAACTAATAACTGTTGTTTCTCCTCTGGATTCAAGAATGGTAATTGATTAATTTGCTCTTGAGGATTAACTACTATGGCTTCTAATAAATTCACAAAATGACTTGTCATTCTTGTAATTGTACTACTATCAAACAAGTCAGTGTTATATTCCCAAACTCCCACTAATTCCGTAGCAGTATTTTTCATTGACAAGGTTAAATCAAATTTAGCTGTAGCAGTTTCTATTGCTAAGGAATTCACTGTTAAACCAGTCAATTCTATTTCTGACATCGGTGCATTTTGGAGAATAAACATCACCTGAAATAATGGTGAATGACTCAAGTCTCTTTCTGGTTGCAAAATTTCTACCAGCATTTCAAAAGGCAAATCTTGATGTGTGTATGCTGATAATGCGGTTGAACGAATGCGAGTCAATAATTCGTTAAATTTAGGATTACCAGAAATATCTGTCCGCAATACCAATGTGTTTACAAAAAACCCAATTAACCCTTCTACTTCTCTATGATGACGGTTAGCAATGGGAGAACCTACTAAAATATCTGTTTGTCCTGTGTAGCGAAATAGTAAGGTTTTGAACCCTGCTAAAAGAGTCATAAACAAAGTCACACCATACTGTTGACTCAGTTTTGTTAACTTGTCTGTTAATTCTGCTGATAGTGTAAATTCTTGATATGCTCCTGCAAAGGTTTGTACTGCTGGTCTAGGTCTATCTGTGGGTAATTCTAGAAATGTAGGTGCTGTTTTTAATTGTTTTTCCCAATAATTTAATTGCCTGTCTAAGACTTCTCCTTGTAACCAGTTTCTTTGCCAAATTGCAAAATCTGCATACTGTATTTGTAATGCTTCCAATGGAGATTCTTGACCTTGAATATAGGCATTATATAATGCCATCAATTCATCTATAAACACACCCATTGACCAGCCATCAGCAACGATATGATGTATGCAAATACTTAATATATATTCTGTCTCTGATAAAACTATTAATGTGGCTCTAATTAAGGATTCATTAGCTAAATTAAAAGGGTTAATTCCTTGGTCTGTGACTAATTCCTGAACTTTTTTCTCTTGTGCTTGTGGTGATAAATTTAGTAAATCAATTAATGAGATTTTCCAGCTTTTGGCTGTATGAATAATTTGTGCGGCTGTTCCGTTCCCTGCTATAAAGTTAGTTCGTAATGCTTGATGACGATTAATTATTTCAGTAAAACTTTTTTCTAAAGCGGCAATTTCTAATTTTCCTTGCAAACGCAAACCTATAGGTATATTATATGAAGAACTATTAGGTTCTAATTGATCCAAAAACCATAACCGTTGTTGTGCATAAGAAAGCTGTAACTCTTCCTCGGCTGCTCTTGGTAAGATGGGAGTATAAGTTATATCTGCTTTTTGCTGCTGTTGTTGTTGTATTAATTCCCCTAGTTCCGCTAAAGTCGCAGTAGTAAACAAATTGCGTAAGGGTAACTCTATTTGAAAACTGCTACGGATACGTGATATTAACTGAGTTGCTAGTAGTGAATGTCCCCCCAGTGCAAAGAAATTATCGTAAATTCCCACACGTTCTACTTTTAGCACTTGCGACCAAATCATGACCAGTATTTCTTCTGTAGCGGTGCGTGGAGCTACATATTTATTTTCTCCTTCAGTGTTTATACTTGGTGATGGTAAAGCACGACGGTCAATTTTGCCATTAGCAGTCAGAGGCAAAGCATCCAAAACCACAAAAGCACCAGGCAGCATATAATCAGGCAACCTGTCTTTGAGGAATTGACGAAGAGTATTCACACTCAAACTCTGTGGATTTTGGCCGACAATATAAGCAACCAAACGTTTATCACCAGGTGTATCTTCCCGCACCATCACACAACAAGCTTGGACATCCTCTGATTGACTTAACATCGCCTCAATTTCACCCAATTCAATCCGGAAACCCCGGATTTTTACCTGATTGTCAATTCTACCCAAATACTCCAAATCACCATCGGGTAAATACTTAGCTAAATCACCCGTCTTATACAGAACATTCCCAGAATCTGACAACCACGGATGGGGAATAAATCTTTCCTCAGTCAACTCAGAACGGTTTAAATAACCACGAGTCACACCCGCACCACCAACATACATTTCCCCAGGAACACCCACAGGGACAATCCGCAAATACTGGTCTAAAACATAAACCTGTAAATCAGGAATAGGACGACCAATTACACTTCCACTACGACCTAAATCATCCTGACTCAAAGGACGATAAGTAACGTGTACAGTAGTTTCCGTAATTCCATACATATTCACCAACTGCGGTGATTTATCACCATGACGCTCAAACCAAGGTTGTAAACTATTAATGTCCAGACTTTCACCACCAAAAATCACCAACCGCAGATTTAAAGCTTGAGCATGATTTCTAGACTCTTCTACAGCAATTAACTGACTAAAAGCCGAAGGTGTCTGATTGAGAACAGTCACTTTTTCATCAGATAACAACTGATAAAAAGACTCAGGAGAACGAGTTACTAAATAAGGTACAACTACCAGTTTTCCACCGTATAGTAAAGCACCCCAAATTTCCCACACTGAGAAGTCAAAAGCATAGGAATGGAACAGAGTCCATACATCTTCAGAATTAAAATTATACCAAGATTGTGTAGCTGCAAACAGACGAGTCACATTACAGTGCTTGACTAACACACCTTTGGGAGTTCCTGTAGAACCAGAAGTATAAATCACATAAGCTAAATTTGCATTATTTACTTCCGTGACTGGATTCTCACAACTACACTGAGAAATTAAATTCCAGTTAGTATCTAAGTAAACTGCTTTAGCTGTATTTTCCGGTAATTTATTTACTAGATACTCTTGAGTAACCAGTGTATAAACTTGAGCATCTTGTAAAATAAAGTGCAGACGTTCTTGGGGATACTCAGGGTCTAAGGGAACATACGCAGCACCCGCTTTCAATATTCCCAAAATACCTATCATCATTTCTAGGGAACGTTCTACACAAATTCCCACCAAAGTATCAGGTTTCACACCCAAAGAAATTAAATAATTTGCTAATTGATTAGCTTTTTGATTTAATTCAAAATAAGTTAATTGTTGATTTTCATAAACTACTGTAATTGCATCAGGAGTTTTATTAACTTGTGATTCAAATAATTGATGAATACATTCATTAACAGAAAAATCTATATTTTTTTGATTACAGTCAATTAATAACTGTTGTGTTTCTGCTGTTGTTAAAAGTGGTAATTCCTTAATGATGATATGAGGATTTTTTACTATTGCAACTAACAAAGTTTGCAAGTGTCCTAACATTCTATTGATAGTATCATCCTCAAATCTACTGCTATCATAACTTACTCTCAACCATAACCTGTCACCAGGTCCAGCGGCAATTACTAAAGGAAAATTAGTATGTGCAATTCCTCGGAAATTCTCTACTTTTAAATTACCATCATCTTCTCCAGCAGCATCAAGAGGGTAATTTTCAAAGACAACTAAACTATCAAATAACCCATTACCTCTAGGAACATCACTCCATCCTTGAATTTCTACCAACGAACAATAAGAATACTGTTCACTTTCTACCTGTTGCTGTTGTAAATTTTTTAACAAACTTAAAACATCACTATTTTCATTAATTTTAACTCTTACAGGTAAGGTATTAATAAATAAACCCACCATTGATTCTACATCAGGTAAAGATGGAGGACGACCAGAAACAGTAGAACCAAAAACTATATCATGTTCTTGACTATAACGAGATAATAACAAACTCCAAATACCTTGGAGAAGATTATTCATTGTCAACTTATGTTTTTTGACAAATTCTGTTAATGCTATGGTTTTTTCATCTGTCAAAAAAACAACTTTTTCTAAATAACCATTGTCTTGTTTTGAAGATGAAAATAATTTATCTACAACTAACGGAGTTGGTGCGCTAAAACCTTGTAATTGTTGCTGCCAAAATTCCTGTGCTAAATCTTTTTTCTGTTGTTTTAACCAAGCAATATAATTACGATATTTAACAGCAGGTTTTAATTTTAAAGTTACTCCATCTATAATTGCTTGATAAAATGCAAATAAATCTTTAAAAACTATGGGTAAAGACCAACCATCAAGTAATATATGATGATGACACCAAATAAATTGATATTTATTTTCAGCTAATTGTAGTAAATATAATCTGATTAATGGTGCTTGAGCAAGTTGGAAATCTTTTTTACTTTCTGCAACTAAAAATTCCTCTAATTGCTCTTTTTGCTCTGGTTGTGATAACTCTCTCCAGTCTTGGAAATCAATATTAATATCTACCTGTTTATAAACTATCTGTACAGGTTGATTGACAGATTCCCACATAAATGCAGTTCTAAAAATAGCATGACGATTTACCACTTGTTGCCATGCTTTTTCAAATGCTTTTACATTTATATCACCATTAAATGTAAAGGTAATTTGTTCAAAATATACTCCCTCTTCTGGTGCATATAAACTTTCAAATAACATCCCTTCTTGCATTGGTGACAAGGGATAAATATCTTCAATATTTTGGCGGTTGGTTTTGTTAAGTTCTAGTTTCATAAAGTTCACAAATCAAAGATTTTGTAATATTTGGTCTAATTCTGATTGGTCAAGGTCTATTAAAGGAAAATCTGTAGGTGTATAACCGGAATTTTCTGGATCTAAACAATGGGAAATAAGCTCTTGTAAAGTAGATAAAAATTCTTGGGCAATTTGTTCAATGGTTATTTGATGATGAATATTATTACTATATATCCAACTTATTTGTAATTGTTCCTCAGCGATGAAAGCATTCACCTCCAATAAAGCAGAACGTTGACTTGCTAAACTTTGTAATTCTCCACTTGATTCATTTGCAGGTGAGATCAAAGATGACGTATTCAATGTTTGAGTAAATTGTCCCAAGTAATTGAAGTTTATCTCTGCTGTGGGTATTTTTGCTATTTGTTGTTTAATGTTTTCGTTTTCATCTTTACTCAAATAGCGCAATACACCATAGCCTATACCTTTATTGGGAATGGATCTTAGTTGTTCTTTAACTGATTTAATAACATTTTCTAGATTGTTTATTTTGGTTGTTTCTAGTTTTAAAACCACTGGAAATAAGGTTGTAAACCATCCTATTGTACGTGATAAATCTACACCTTCAATAATATCTTCTCTCCCATGTCCTTCTAAATTAAAGATTACTGATTTTGAGTTTGTCCATTTACTCAATACCAATACTAAGGCAGTTAATAAGATATCATTAATTTGTGTTTTGTAAGCAGTGGGTACTTCTTGCAGTAGAGAAGTTGTTTCATCTGCTGTTAATGAGACGGAAACTATTTCCGCAGATGCAATCGTGTTTTCTCCTTTTGGTTTATCTACGGGAATATTTGAAACCTCGTTGTTTGATGTTTGTAACCAGTAAGCTAATTCGGATTTTAATTCTTCTGTTTGTGCATATTCTCTCAGGTGTTGACTCCAGTTTTTAAAGGATGTGGTTTTTGCAGGTAATTTTATTTTCTGATTTTGACTTAGTTGTTGATATCCTGTTTCTAAGTCTTCTAATAAAATTCGCCAAGATACTCCATCCACTACTAGGTGATGAATGACTATTAATAATCTCCCTGGTTTGTTTTCTCCTAGTTTAAATAATCCGACTTTGACTAGATGAGATTCTAAATCTAAACTGGCTTGGAGTTTGTTGGCTATATCTTCTATTACTTGTGGTTGTTCTGTTTCTATTTTTTCTGATATGTCAAAATATTCTATTTTAAAACTTTCACTTGGTTCTGCATGGTTCGCTATCCATTCTTCATTTACTTTGGTAAATCTCAGTCTCAAAGCATCATGATGATTTAGCAGATATCGCCAAACTTGCTCTAATTTTTCTCTATCAATATCCGCTGGAACTGATAGTAAAAAGGCTTGATTGAAGTGATGTTTTTCTGATTGTGCTTGCTCAAAAAACCATTGTTGAATAGGTGTTAATGGTAATTTTCCCCTCACTATTCCTTGTTCTATTTTTAGGGTTTTTGTTGTTCCCGCTACTGCTGCTAGTTCAGCTATGGTTTGATTACCAAATAGCTGTTTTAAGGTGATTTCTATGCCTGCTTGTTTGGCTTTGGCGATGATTTGAATACTTAGAATTGAGTCGCCACCCAATTCAAAGAAATTATCATTTATGCCTACTTTTTCTACTCCTAAAACCAATGCCCAAATTTCTACTAATTTAGCTTCTATTGGCGTATTTGGTGATACTAAATCTTCTTCTATTCCAGCGCGTGTTTCTGGTTCTGGAAGAGCGCGATTATCTATTTTACCGTTGCTTGTTAAGGGTAAACTTTCCAGATACACGAAGGTGCTAGGTATCATGTATTCTGGGAGTTTGTTTTTCAAATATTGCCGTAATTGACTGGTGGTGAGGGTTGTTTCTGCCTGGGCTACTATATAACCTACTAAGCGTTTTTTACCAGGTATATCTTCACGAGCAATCACACAAGATGCTTTTATTTCTTGATGTTGGTTGAGTACGGCTTCTATTTCTCCTAATTCAATCCGAAACCCCCGTATTTTTACTTGATTATCTATTCGCCCCAAGTATTCTATGTTGCCATCTGGCAAGTAACGAGCTAAGTCTCCGGTTTTATAGAGTTTAGTTTTGCCATTGTCAAAGGGGTTGGGTATAAATTTCTCTGCTGTTAATTCAGGACGGTTTAAATAACCTCTTGCTAACCCTGCACCACCTATGTGTAGTTCTCCCGAACCCATGATGGGTACTGGTTGTAAATTCTGATCTAGAATGTATAATTGTGTATTTGCTATTGGTCTGCCAATGGGAACTGAACCTGAAAAATGTTTTCCCCTGGGAACTTCGTAAATACAACAACCTACTACTGTTTCTGTTGGTCCATATTCATTGACTAGCTTAGTTTCTGGGGCAAATTCTCGCCAGAAAGCAATATTTTCCGCTAATAGATTATCACCACCGATGATAAAGGATCTGGTTCTATTGGCTGCTTCTGTTGCTGGTATTTGCTGGTTGAGTAATTCTAAGTGAGCAGGTGTAATTTTAACTAAGCTTAAATCCGAGTGATGATGTAAAGCATGACTCAGGTTTTCGACATCTTCACCTTGGGGGAGAATTTCTACCTGATTACCGACTAACAATGGTGAGAATAAACTGGTAATTGTCAGGTCAAAACCTAAAGGAGAATGAACTATTGTTCCTGTTCCTGCTTTGACTTCATAAGCTTGGGTACACCAGCTTAGATAGTTAACAAGTCCTTGATGGGGAATTAATGTTCCTTTGGGTTTACCTGTAGAACCAGAAGTATAGATCACATAAGCCAGATGCTGGGAATTTGTTGCACTGACTGGGTTTTGGGTTTGTTGTGGTAGATTTGACCAATCAGCATCTAGACAAATGACTTTGATCCCATCTGTGGATAAGTTGTGGGTTAAATGTTGCTGTGTTAAGAGTATGGTAGTTTGGGTATCGGCGAGGATAAAAGCTTTGCGTTCAGCGGGATAACTAGGATCAATTGGTACATAAGCACCACCAGCTTTGAATATTCCCAAAAGTCCAATTACCATTTCCACCGAACGCTCTACACATATTCCCACTAAGGTATCTGCTTTGACTCCTAAAGATTGCAAGTGATGAGCTAATTGGTTAGCTTTGTTATTTAATTCTCTGTATGTTAATTGTTGATTTGCAAAGACTACTGCGATCGCATCCGGTGTTTTTTCAACTTGTTCTGCAAATAATTCATGAATACATTTATCTTGTGGATATGCTTGGCAAGTGTTATTCCAATCTACTAATATTTGATGGCGTTCAGTTGCACTCAACAATGGTAATTCAGAAACTTTTGTTTGGGGATTTGTAGCGATCGCCCAAAGTAAGGTTTCAAAGTTTTTCGCTATGCGTGCAATTGTAGAAGCATCAAATAAATCACTACTGTAAGACCAAACCCCCTCTAAACCTCCATCTATTTCCCAATAGTTAACTTCTAGGTCAAACCGAGATTTTAAATCTAGGGGTAAAGACATATTTTCAATAGTTAACCCAGGCAAATTAGAAGCAGACATGGGTGCATTTTGCAGGGCAAAAACTACCTGTACTAAAGGATTTCTACTTAAATCTCGGACTGGGTGTAATTTATCTACTAAGGTTTCAAAGGGTAAGTCTTGATGGCTATAGGCTGACAGTGTAGTTGTCCGCATTTGGGCTAAAAATTCTGCAAAGGTGGGATTTTTTGATAAGTCACCTCGCAAAACTAAAGTGTTAACAAAAAAGCCCATGATTTTTTCTAAAGCTAAATTATTGCGGTTAGCAATGGGAGAACCAACTACTAAATCTAACTGTCCACTATAACGAGAAACTAAAACTATAAAAGCTGATAGTAAAGTAATAAATAAAGTAACATCAAATTCCTGGCTGAACTTTTTCAATTGTTGGCTGAGTTCGCTATCTAGCTTAAATCTTGCCATTCCCCCTTGAAAAGTTTGGACTGGAGGTCTAGGGCGATCGCATGGCAATTCTAACACTGAAGGTACACCCTCTAACTGTTTTTGCCAATAATTAATTTGACGTTCTAAAACCGCATCAGTTAACCATTGACGTTGCCACACGGCAAAATCTGCGTATTGAATTTGTAACTCAGGCAGTGGGGAAGGTAAGCCTTGAGAAAATGCAGTATATAGTTGAGATAATTCACTAAAAAAGATATTTAAAGACCAACCATCATAAATAATATGGTGCATCTTAATCAGCAATACATATTCCTGAGCTTGTAATTGTAAAAGGACAAATTCTACCAAGGGTCCAACAGCCAGATCCACTGGTGTAGATGCTAAAGAAATACCAATTTCTCTAATTTGCTCAGTTTGTTCCTGTTCACTTAACCCTTGTAAATTCTGAATTGGTAAAGTTAAACCCGTGGGTGGAGCTATTAACTGAATCGGACTATCATCCATCGTGGGAAAAGAAGTTCTTAACACCTCATGCCGGTTCAGCAATTCACTCAGACTTGTTTCTAAAGCAACTACATCAACTGCACCTTGTAAATACAAAGCTTCCAACATATTGTAAGCAGTGCTATCAGGCTGTATCTGTTGTACTACCCATAATCTTTGTTGAGCAAAAGACAAAGGTAAATTACCATCTCTGGGAGCTTTAGAAATAGCCAAACCATCAGCGCGGTTTTGTTCTTGGTCGTGCTTTAAATCTTGTAAAAAAGCGATAATTTCCTGTTTACGCTGACCAATTTCCTTACTAATAGTAGGAGTTAAAGCCCCTGGGGGAGCTTGACAACGGAGGCGATCGCCATCAGTCTCTAGGTTAATCTTTAACTTTTTCAGTTGGCTGATAAATTCAAAGGTGCTGTTAGTCATTTCTTAAAACTCCACTATTTCGGTATTTGTCTGATCTGCTGATAAGTCTGTAGTTGCCCAATTCATCATTTCCATGTAATCTGCTATTTCCGCCACTGTGGGAAATTCAAACATTTTTTGTACAGATAAGTTAAGTGAAAAAGCTGAGTTAATTCGAGAAATGACCTGAGTCGCAAGCAAAGAATGTCCCCCAATTTCAAAGAAATTATCCTTAACGCCAATAGTTTCCATCCCTAAAACCTCACTCCAAATTTGCACCAGTTGAGCTTCAACAGGAGTTCGTGGCGACACACAGCCACCAGAAAGACTTCTGGAAGCTGTATCAGGTGTGGGTAGAGCGCGACGATCTACCTTACCATTAGGTGTCAAAGGTAAAGAATTTAACAGTACAAAAGCCTGGGGAATCATGTAATTAGGTAGCTTTTGCTGAATAAACTCCCGCACCTGTGGGACTAACTTCTGGACTAGCTTACCGGAAAGTGGATTATTGGTATAGTGAGTCCAGGGTTTAACTGTGACATTCTCCCCCTCCCAAAAAATATTGAATTCCGGTTTTATAGTTGAACTATGACGGCTGAACACCACATCATAAGCGCCATCATTAGTACCAGCCCACCAACTAACTTCTACTGTGTAACCTAAATTTTGTCCCAGTTGCCAAAACTGCTCTGGGTTTACTCCAGTTTCTGGTTGTTTGGCTAATAATTCTCGCAGTTCTCCCACAGTTTCTACACCGGGGGGACTTTCTAACCATTGCCAAGCTAGTAATGCTTTCTGCAACCTTCTATTCGGTATAGCCCTAATTCCTAGTTGTGCTGGTTGTTCAGCCGTTAACTGATGCTGAATTTTAGCTAAGGAAAGCTGGTCTAGTTGCCAATTTAACCAAGATACTGCCTTTGTTGGCACCGCACTACCCAGGTGCATGGTCACATCATAGCGGAATTGGGTTAACTCATTAATAGCATTTCCCCGTTTTGGTTGAATTTCTACCCAAGTTATTTGCGGGAAAGTTTGTTTGAGGGCAAGGAAAAATCTGGGATCAACTAAGAGTTCTTCCTCTGCGGCTACACTTTGATGTACTACCTGTTGCCATTGTTCAACTGTTCTTGACTCACTGGCCTGGGACAACTGCACCGCCGCATAGTAAGGTTCTAACAGCGGGAAACTGCGGACATCCCCAATGAAGATATATCCTTGGTTATTAATGCTTTCCATTGCCCCTGTGATTACCTGTAACAGATATTCAACACTGGGGAAATACTGAATAATCGAGTTTAAAATCACCGTGTCAAAGTTTTGGGGAATACCTGTAAAGTTATCCGCCATTTGGTGTCTTAACTGCACGTGTTCTAAACCTGGAACTGTGTCCCGTAGCTGCTGTACATATTCAATGGCAGTAACAGAATAATCTGTTCCCCAATACTGTGGACTACTAGGAGCAAGACGCGATAGTAATAACCCTGTTCCACAACCAATTTCTATAACTCGTTGGGGTGATACTTTCCTAATCCGATTGACGGTATTTTCCACCCATTCCCGCATTTCTACTTCTGGAATAGGTTCTCTGTTATAACTACTGTTCCAACCAGCAGTGTTAAAGGTGAGGTCTTCTGTGGTTTTTTCACCTTGGCCATAAGCCTGTTCGTACAGTATTTGCCAGTCACTAATGAACTCACTCTGCCACTCAGCGAACTGTTCAGGTAATTCTTGACTTTTAGTACCAGGGACTAGATAAGCTACCAGGCTTTTATCTCCAGCACTGCTGGTTCTGATAATGACGACGCTTTCCTGGACTAAGGGGTATTGATTTAAAACAGCTTCAATTTCACCCAGTTCTATCCTAAAACCGCGAATTTTCACTTGGTTATCGATCCGACTGACGTATTCGATATTGCCATCGGGTAAATAACTGGCTAAGTCTCCGGTTTTGTAAAGTTTGGTTTTACCGTTGTCAAGGGGGTTAGAAATAAATTTCTCTGCTGTTAATTCTGGACGGTTTAAATATCCTCTCGCTAAACCTGCACCACCTATGTGTAGTTCTCCCGGTACTCCCACTGGTACTGGTTGTAAGTTTTCGTCTAATAAGTATATCTGGGTGTTGGCAATTGGTTTACCAATGGGAATGGTGGTGGCATGATTGGGGACATTTTCTACCAAGTACCAGGATGTAAAGGTTGTATTTTCTGTGGGTCCGTATACGTGTAATAGTTGTTCAGGACTGCCTTTTTTCAGGATTTCTTGCACCCATTTAGGATCTACTGCTTCTCCTCCAAATAACAAATATCTGAGGGTGCTAAATGCGGTGGGTTCTGTTTGAGCTATTTGGTTAAATAATGCTGTGGTGAGGAATAAAACACTAATTCCCTGTGATCGAATGGTGGCGGCTAATTCTCTGGGTGAGAGTGCTATCTGTTTACTGACTCCTACTAATTTCGCTCCTGTGAGTAATGCTCCCCATATTTCAAAGGTGGCTGCGTCAAAGGCATAATTTGATGCTTGGGCTATGACATCTTGGGGTTTGATGTTGATGTAATTGGTGTTGAGTACGAGACGGTTGACCCCTTGGTGAGTAACGCTGACTCCTTTGGGTTTGCCTGTTGAACCTGATGTGTATATTACGTAGGCGAGATTTTCTGATGTTGTTTGTATGACTGGATTTTCTTGACTTTGCTGGGCGATCGCTTCTACATCTCTATCGTAGGAAATAATACGGGCTTGATTTGCAGGAATTGTCTGAGCTAATTTTTCTGTGGTTAATAATACTCTGACCTGTGCATCTTCGAGGATGGATACTAAACGCTCGGTGGGATAATCTGGGTCTAATGGTACGTAAGCACCTCCAGCTTTGAGTATTCCTAAAAGTCCAATGACCATTTCCGCAGAACGTTCTACAGATATTCCGACTAAGGTATCTGCACCAATGCCTAGAGATATTAAATAATGGGCTAGTTGGTTAGCACGGTTATTTAATTCGCAATAAGTTAATTGTTGATTTCCGTATTCTAGGGCTATTGTATCTGGTGTTTTCTCAACTTGTTGTGCAAATAGTTGATGAATACATTGATCTTGTGGATAGTCTGTTTCTGTATGATTCCACTCTACTAATAATTGCTGTTGTTCTGACTGTGTTAGTAATGGCAGTGAGGCTACTGGTTGTTGGGGATTTTCGACAATTGCTGTTAATAATGCCTGGAAGTGTTGCATCATCCGGACAATGGTTGTCTGATCAAATAAGTCTGTGTTGTAACAGAATACACCCCCTACACCTTCTGGCATATCCCACAGGTGAACTTCTAAATCAAATCTTACGGTGTCAAGCCCCAAGGGTATTTCTTCAATGTTGACACCGGGCATATCCCAAGGGGAACTAGGAGCATTTTGCAGGGCAAACATCACCTGTACCAGTGGGTTGCGATCTAGATTTCGTTCTAATTGCAGGTGATCTACCAATATCTCAAAGGGTAAATCTTGATGATCGTAAGCGTTTTGAGTTATCTGTTGCACCTGCGTTAATAAAGCCGCAAATGATTCTTCTGGGGTGAGATTAAATCTTAGTGCTAAGGTATTGACAAAAAAGCCAATTAATGATTCTATTTCTGTGCGGTTACGGTTGGCGATGGGTGAACCGATGACAAGATCCTTTTGGCCACTGTAGCGAGACATAAGGATGACAAAACCAGCCATCAAGGTCATGTATAAAGTGGTGCCAAATTTCTGACTCAGTTTTTTCAGTTTTTGGGTGAGGTCAGGATCTAACTGAATTGGCTGTGTACTACCGTTAAAGGTTTGGATAGCTGGACGGGAGCGGTCTGTGGGCAGTGCTAATATGGGTGGTGCGTCTGTTAACTGCTGCATCCAGTAATTTAACTGACGGTCTAGTGTTTGATCGGTTAACCATTGACGTTGCCAAACTGTGAAGTCTGCATATTGTACGGTTAAGTCTGGTAATTCTACAGGACTATTTGTGGCGATCGCTCGATAATAAGCTGATAAATCCTGTATAAAGATTCCTAGTGACCAACCATCAGCGGCGATATGATGAATTGCTACCAGTAATAAATATTCTTGTGGGGAAAGTTGCCAGAGTTTAACGCGGATAACTGCATCATGAGCAAGATTAAAAGGTTGGGCAACTTCTGCGATCGCCAATTCTTTGACTTTTTGCCAAGGATCTGCAATCTGCTGTATATCCACAACTGGTAAGGTAATGGACATATCTGGAACTATCACCTGAACTGGTGAGTTATCCTCAACCTCAAACCGAGTCCGTAGGACTTCGTGACGTTGCACTATCGCTTGGAATGCCTGTTCCAAAGCCTTGACATTCACATCACCAGTCAAACCAACACTAAAACTCATGGTATAAGCACCACTGTCCCCTTCCAACTGATGCACAAACCACAGTCGTTCTTGCGCCCAAGATAGGGGTATATTTTCTCTAGAAGGAACAGGTGTGATCGCCGGTAGAGTAAAACCGGAATTAGTTTGTAGTTGTTCTAAGATAACTTGACTCAACTGGGCAATTGTTGGGGATGTAAATAAACTACGTAACCGTAAAGGAATACCAAAAGCTGCTTGTGATCGGGAAATTACCTGAGTTGCTAATAATGAATGTCCACCCAAGTCAAAGAAATTATCATTAACACCAATAAGTTCTACCTTTAATACCTGTGACCAAATTTCTGCCAGTTTCGCTTCTATGGGGGTACGTGGTGCAACAAAACTTTCTTCTATTCCTGCGGAAGTTTCCGGTGCTGGTAAAGCGCGACGATTTACTTTCCCATTTGCTGTCAGCGGTAAAGATGCCAAAATCACCACAGCAGCAGGAATCATATAATTTGGTAGTTGAGTTTTCAGGAATTCCCGCAGTTGACTAACATTAGGTTCCTGTTCTGATTGCGGTACGATGTACGCAACTAAACGTTTATCACCTGGAATATCTTCTCTGGCAATAACTACGGCTTGTTGCACTTGTGGGTGGGTATTTAGCAGTGCTTCTATTTCTCCTAACTCAATCCTAAACCCACGTATTTTTACTTGATTATCAATCCGCTCAATGTATTCGATATTTCCATCTTTTAAATAACGGACTAAATCCCCTGTTCTGTATAATTTCGTTTGACCATTATCCAATGGGTTAAGTATAAACTTCTCATTGGTGCGTTCTTCATCACCAATATATCCCTTTCCTAAACCTATTCCTCCAATGAATAATTCTCCTATCACTCCTACTGGTAATGGTTGCAATTCTTGGTTCAAAATATACAATTGCACGTTAGGAATTGGTTTACCGATGGGTATTGATTTATTAATAAAATCATGGGGTGTTTCTACTGTGTACGCTGCACAAACATCTGTACATTCTGTGGGACCATAACTATTAACTATTTTGGCTTGACAATGTTCTGAATCCAACCAATTTAATAAGCTGGGTATTGATATGGGTTCTCCACCTAAAAATACATATTTTAATGATTTAGTTTTACTAAAGCTATCTTCCCCTGATGCGAGAATTGCTGAGAATGTACTCGGTGTACAATTCACCCATGTTGCTTGTTGTTTAGAGATAATTTCTAATATTTTACTTGGTTCAAACCCGTTAGGTGAGAGGTTTAATTTTCCTCCTATTAATAATGGTGTGAAAATGTTCTTTTGGGTGAGGTCAAAACTCAATGATGATATTAATGCTGTGCTGTCTTTTTCTGTGAATTGATAGTCATTAATCATCCATTGAACTAGGTTGACAAAACCACGATGATAAACTGCTGCTCCTTTTGGTTTTCCTGTTGAACCTGATGTATATATTGTGTAGATTAAGTTGTTTACTGTTGTTTCTGTGATTGGGTTTTCTTGACTATATTGATTGATTTTCTCCCTATCTGCATCTACACAAATGATGGTTTTTTCTTGGGGTAATCTAGTTAGTAAATGTTGTTGTGTTAATAATATTTCTACCCCAGAATTTTCTATCATGTAGCTAATTCTTTCTTGAGGATATTCAGGGTCAAGAGGAACATAAGCACCACCAGCTTTAAGAATACCCAAAATACCCACAATCATTTCCACAGAACGCTCAACACATATCCCCACTAAAACATCTGCTTTCACTCCCAAGGATATTAAATAATGTGCTAATTGATTAGCTTTGTTATTTAATTCAGAATAGGTTAATTGTTGATTTTCAAATACTACTGCTACAGCATCCGGTGTTTTTTCAACTTGTTCTTCAAACAACTGATGAATACATTTATCTTTTGGATATTCTGTTTCTGTTTGATTCCAATCAATTAATAATTGTTTTTCTTCTGTTGCTGTTAAAATAGGTAATTGATTAATTTCCCCTTGAGAATTTTCCACAATTGCTGATAACAAAGTCAGAAAATGACCCAACATTCTATTAATCGTTCCCTCATCAAAACGACTATTATCATAACTAACCTTCACCCACAACTGCTCACCAGGACCAGAAATTACAGTCAGCGGATAATTTGTATGTTCAATTCCTCGGAAATTCTCAACCTGTAAACCACCATCATCATCTAAAGTATCCGCATCAACCGGATAATTTTCAAACACAACCAAACTATCAAATAAAGACGTACCTCTCGTCACATCACTCCATCCTTGAATTTCCACCAAAGAACAATAAGAAAACTGTTCAGACTCCACCTGTTGCTGCTGTAATTCTTTTAATAAAGACAAAACATTATTATCATCTGAAACCTGAACTCGCACAGGTAAAGTATTAATAAATAACCCCACCATTGACTCCACACCAGGTAAAGATGGAGGACGACCAGAAACAGTAGAACCAAACACTACATCATTTTCTTGACTGTAACGAGACAACAACAAACCCCAGACACCTTGCACCAAATTACTCATCGTTAATTGATGCTTTCTCACAAACTCTGTCGCTTTATTGGTTTTCTCAACTGATAAATAAACAACTTCTTCTTTATATTCACTTTGTGTTTTTTGACTTGATAATGATTTCTCAACCACTAACGGAGTTGGTGCATCAAAACCACTAAGTTTTTCTTGCCAAAATTCTTGTGCAGCATCTTGTTTTTGCTGTTGTAACCACTCAATATAATTTCGATAATTGAGACTTGGTTTATTAACAGTTTCCACACCATCAATTATTTCTTGATAGAACTCAAACAAGTCCTTAAACACCAAAGGTAAAGACCAACCATCCAATAAAATATGATGATGACACCAGACAAATTGATAACTCTCATCACTTAATTGTAGTAAATACAATCTCATTAATGGAATTTTGTCAAGTTTAAATCCTTGTTTTCTTTCCTCTTCTAAAAATGTTTCTATTTCTGTTTGTTGTTCTGATAACTCTCTCCAGTCTCTAATTTCTACACCTAAATCTACCTGTTTATAAACCACTTGCACAGCTTGACTGAGAGATTCCCATATAAATGCAGTCCGGAAAATAGAATGACGATTGACTAATTTTTGCCATGCTTTTTCAAAAGCTTTAATATTTAATTCACCATTGAAAGTACAGGTTATTTGTTCAAAATACACACCACCTTCCGGTGCATACAAACTTTCAAATAACATCCCTTCTTGCATTGGTGACAAGGGATAAATATCTTCAATATTTTGCCAGTTTAGTTTACCCAGTTTACCTAAAACTCCATCTAATTCTGGTTGTTTGAGTTTTATTAACGGGAAATCAGAAGGTGTATATCCTACATTCTCTGGTTCTAAACAATGGGTTATTATCTCTTGCAGTGCTGTAATAAACTCTTGCGCTATTTTCTCAACAGTTGTTTTTTCATGAATATTATTACTGTATGTCCAGTTAATTTGTAAGTGTTCTTCTGCAATGATAGCGTTAATATCTAGTAAATTTGAACGTTGACCTACTGAACTTTGGTCTTGTCCACTAGACTCATCCGCAGATGATAGCAAAGATGATGTATTTAATGTTTGGGTAAATTGTCCTAAGTAGTTAAAGCTAATTTCTGCTTTGGGTGTTTTTGTTATTTGTTTTTTAATGCTTTTATCTTCACTCAAATAACGCAATACACCATATCCAATCCCTTTGTTCGGTATTTCTCTTAATTGTTCTTTGACTGATTTTATGGTGTTTTCTAAGTTATTGAATTCTGTTTTTTCAATATTTATAACTACTGGAAACATGGTTGTAAACCATCCAATAGTTCTGGATATCTCTACACCATCTAAAATATCTTCTCTACCATGTCCTTCTAAATTAAACAACACAGATTTTGAGTTTGTCCATTTACTCAAAACTAACACTAATGCAGTTAATAAGATATCGTTTATCTGTGTTTTATATGCTTTTGGTACTTCTTGTAATAATGCTGTTGTCTCTTTTTGGTTTAATGATACTGCTATATTTTGAGTTGATGATAAGGTGTTTTCACCTTCTTTATCTACAGGAATTGATTTAATTGCACTGTTTGATTTATTTACCCAATAATCAATTTCTGATTTTAATGTTTCTGTTTGTGCATATTCTGATAACTTCTCACTCCAGGTTTTAAAGGATGTGGTTTTTGCTGGTAGTTGGATTTTCTGATTTTGATTTAGTTGTTGATATCCTGTTTCTAGGTCTTCTAATAATATTCTCCAAGATATTCCATCTACTACTAGGTGATGAATTATTATTAATAGTCTTCCTGGTTGATTTTCTCCTAGTTTAAATAATCCCACTTTGACTAGATTAGATTCTAGGTCTAAACTTGCTTGCAGTGTATCCGCTGTGGTTTCTATTATTTCTGTTTTTTCTGTTTCTGTAACTTCGGAAATATCAAAGTATTCAATTTCAAAAGTTTCTATTGGTTCACTATGTGTTGCTTTCCATTGATTTTCTGTTTCTGTAAATCTCAATCTTAAAGCGTCATGATGATTGATGATTTCTTGCCAAGTTTTCTCTATTTTATTTCTATCTATTTCTGCTGGTACTGTTAGTAAAAATGCTTGGTTAAAGTGATGGGTTTCTGGTCTATTTTGCTCCAAGAACCATTTTTGAATTGGTGTTAAGAGGAAGTTTCCACTAACTGTGACCTGTTCTATTTCTAGGGTTTTAATTGTTCCTGCTACTGCTGCTAGTTCGGCGATTGTTTGATTGGCAAATAGTTGTTTTAATGTGATTTCTATTCCCTGTTGTTTGGCTTTTGCTATGATTTGAATACTGAGAATTGAGTCTCCACCTAGTTCAAAGAAGTTATCATTTATTCCTATTTTTTCTATTCCTAATACTTGTTGCCAAATTTCTGCTAGTTTGGTTTCTATTTCTGTTTTTGGTGCTATGTATTTTTTTTCTATTTCTGTGTTTGTTTTTGGTTCTGGTAGTGCGCGTCTGTCTATTTTTCCGTTGGGTGTTAATGGTAAGTTTTCCAGATATACAAAGTTACTTGGTATCATGTATTCTGGTAGTTTACTTTTTAAATATTTTCTCAGTTCTTTTGTTGTGAGTTTTGTTTCTGAGACTATATAAGCTACTAATTTTTTATATCCTGGTTTGTCTTCTCTAACTACAACTACTGATGTTTGTACATTTTCATTTTGATTGAGTGCTGTTTCTATTTCTCCTATTTCTATTCTGAATCCTCTTATTTTTACTTGGTTATCGCTTCTTCCTAAGTATTCTATGTTTCCATCTGTTAAGTATCGTACTAGGTCTCCTGTTTTGTAGAGTTTGGTTTTTCCGTTGTCAAAGGGGTTAGGGATAAATTTCTCTGCTGTCAGTTCTGGTCTGTTTAAATATCCTCTTGCTAAACCTGTTCCTGCTATATGTAGTTCTCCTGCTACTCCTACTGGTACTGGTTGCAGATTGCTGTCTAATATGTATACTTTGGTATTATCTATCGGTTTTCCAATACTTGGTGATGTTTGTTTTTGTGTTTCTAATATGCAAGATGTGGTGACTACTGTGTTTTCTGTTGGTCCATAGTTGTTAATTACTTGGAAGGGTATTTTATTTGTTGGATTTTGGGTTAATTTATCTCCTCCTGTGAGTAGGTAGCGTAGTTTTGTTTTTTCTTTTTTCCAGTCTAGTTTTAATAGTTCTTGGGTTATTGGTGTGGGTACAAAGCTAATGGTTATTTGATTTTCTGTTAACCATTTTTGCAGTTGTTCTGGTGATACTAATATTTCTTTTCTAACTAGATGTAATGTTGCTCCTGCTGTTAGGTATGGCCATGTTTCCCATACTGCTGCATCAAATCCTGTTCCTGCTAGTTGGGTGGCTTTATCTGCTGTGGTTATTTTAAATTGTTTTTGATGCCAATTGATTAGGTTTGTTAGTCCTTGATGGGTTATTTCTACTCCTTTTGGTGTTCCTGTTGAACCACTTGTGTATATTATGTAAGCTAGGTTATTTGATGTTATTTCTTTGTGGGGATTTTTTTGATTTTGTTGATTTATTTTTTCCCATTCTGTGTCTAAACAGGTTGTTTGTGTTTGATTGTTTTGGATTTTTTGTTTGAGGTTTTGTTGTGTTAGTAGGATGTTTATTTTGGTATCTTCTAAGATGAATTTGATTCTTTCTGTGGGATATTCTGGGTCTATTGGTAGGTATGATGCTCCTGCTTTTAATATTCCTAATTGTCCGATTATCATTTCTAGGGAGCGCTCTACGCATATTCCTACTAAGCTATCTGCTTTTACTCCCAGAGAGATTAAATAATGTGCTAGTTGATTTGCTTTGTTATTTAATTCTCTATAGGTTAATTGTTTTCCTTCAAATACTACTGCTACAGCATCCGGTGTTTTTTCAACTTGTTCTTCAAACAATTGATGAATACATTTATCTTTTGGATATTCTGTTTCTGTTTGATTCCAGTCTATTAATAATTGTTGTTTTTCTGTTTCTGTGAGTATTGGTAGTTGGTTTATTTCTGCTGCTGGATTTTCTACTATTGCTGATAATAGGTTGATGAAATGTCCTGTCATTCTATTAATGGTGCTGCTGTCAAATAAGTCTGTGTTGTATTCCCAACCACCAATTAAACCTGTTTCTGTTTGCTCTATTGATAGGGTTAAGTCAAATTTTGCTGTTGCTGTTTCTATTGGTAATAAGTTGGTTTTTAATCCTGTTAATTCTATTTCTGATATGGGTGCGTTTTGTAGGGCAAATACTGCTTGAAATAATGGTGAATGACTCAGGTCTCTTTCTATTTCTAATGCTTCTACTAGCATTTCAAAGGGCAAATCTTGATGTGCATATGCTGATAATGCTGTTGACCTGGTTTTATTCAATATTTCGCTAAATTTACTATTTCCTGATAGTTCTGTTCTCAATACTAATGTGTTTACAAAGAAGCCTATTAAACTTTCTATTTCTTTTCTGTTTCTGTTGGCTATTGGTGTTCCTACTAATATGTCTGTTTGTCCTGTGTATCTATACAGTAGGGTGTTGTATGCTGCTAACAGGGTCATGAATAAGGTTACACCTTGTTCTTTACTGACTTTTTGTAGTTTTTCTGTTAACTCTTTTGATATTGTAAATTCTTGATATGCTCCTGCAAAGGTTTGTACTGCTGGTCTTGGTCTATCTGTGGGTAATGGTAAAAATGTGGGAGCGTTTTCTAGTTGTTTTGACCAGTAGTTTATTTGTTGTTCTAATACTTCTCCTTGTAACCAGTTTCTTTGCCATATTGCAAAGTCTGCATATTGTATTGGTAGGGGTTTTAGTTCTGTTTCTTTCCCTTGAATGTAGCTGTTATAAAGTGCTGACAACTCATCTATAAACACACCCATTGACCACCCATCTGAAATGATGTGGTGCATACACAGACTTAATATATTTTCTGTGTCCGATAGCAATATTAATGTGATTCTAATTAGGTTCTCATTTGATAGGTTAAATGGTTGGGTTGCTTGTTGTTTTGTTAATCTCTCTATTTCTTTTTCTGCTTTTTCTGTTGATAGGTTTTGTAGGTCTATTATTGATAGTTTCCAATCGCTATCCGTGTGAATTATTTGTTCTGCTTTTCCTGCTATTTCTCTGAAGTTTGTTCGTAGGGATTCATGACGATTTATTATTGCTTTTAGGCTTTTTTCTAGGGCTAATTTATCTATTTTTCCTTCTAGTTTTAATGCTGCTGGTATGTTGTATGTTGAACTATTTGGTTCTAGTTTATCTAAGAACCATAAACGTTGTTGTGAAAATGACAGTGGTATTTCTGTTTTTTCTATTCTGGGTTTGATGGGAGTTTGGTTTATTTCTGCTTTTTGTGTTTGTGTTTGTTGTATTAATTTTGCTTGTTCTTCTAATGTTGCTGCTGTGAATATGCTCTGTAAGGGTATTTCTATGTTGAAGTTGCTACGAATACGGGATACTATTTGGGTCGCTAATAATGAATGTCCACCCAGTTCAAAGAAGTTATCTGTAATTCCTACTCTTTCTATTTTTAATACTTCTGCCCAGATTAATGTTAGTATTTCTTCTGTGGCAGTGCGTGGTGCTATGTATTCTAATTGAAGTTCGCTTTGATCTGGTGCTGGTAATGCTCTTCTGTCTATTTTTCCGTTGGGTGTTAATGGTAAGTTTTCCAGATATACAAAGGCGTTTGGTATCATGTATTCTGGTAGTCTACCTTTTAAATATTGTCTCAGTTCGCTAACTGTAGATGTTGTTTCTGATACTATATAAGCTACTAACTGTTTGTTTCCTGGGTTGTCTTCACGAACTATGACGCAGGATGTTTGTATTTCTTGGTTTTGGCTAAGTGCTGTTTCTATTTCTCCTAGTTCTATTCTGAATCCGCGTATTTTTACTTGGTTGTCTATTCTTCCTAAATATTCTATGTTTCCATCTACTAAATATTTTACTAGATCCCCTGTTTTGTAGAGTTTTGTGTTTCCGTTTTCAAAGGGGTTAGTAATAAATTTTTCTGCTGTTAATTCTGGACGGTTTAAATATCCTCTCGCTAACCCTGCTCCTCCTATGTGCAGTTCTCCTGCTACTCCTACTGGTACTTGTTGTAAGTTTTTATCTAATATATATACTTTGGTGTTGGAAATTGGTTTTCCTATGGGTATTGACTCTGTGGTTTTCTCTAGTCTGTTGATAGGATAACAACAGGTAAATGTGGTACTTTCTGTTGGACCATATCCATTAATTATTTGTGTAGATGGTAATTTTTGTAAACCTTTTTTGACATGAGTTACTGAAAGTGCTTCTCCTCCAATTAGTAGTTGTTTAACTCCTGATAAACTTTCTGCATCTTCATCAATTATTGAGTTAAATAATGAAGCTGTGAGCCATAAAATAGTAATCTCATGTTTATCTATTTCATGACCTAATCTTTCTGCGGTTGGTATATTTTCTGGAAAGATAACACACAATCCACCATGCAATAAAGCTCCCCAAATTTCAAATGTTGACGCATCAAATGATATCGGTGCTATTTGCAGAAATCTTTGTTTTTCATCCAGTTGAACATAATTAACTCCAAATAATAGACGATTCACACCTTGATGAATAACTTCTACTCCTTTGGGTTTACCTGTAGAACCAGAGGTATAAATTACGTAGGCTAAATTTGTAGTTTGTACTTCTGTTTTGAGATTATTTTGACTACATTGAGAAATTGACTGGGAGTCTCCCTCTAAATAAACAAGTTTGGCTGTATTTTTAGGTAGTTTGTTAACAAGTGATTGCTGGGTAAGTAAAACTTTGACTTTAGTATCTTCTAAAATAAAATTCAGTCGTTCTTGAGGATATTCAGGGTCAAGAGGAACATAAGCACCACCAGCTTTAAGAATACCCAAAATACCCACAATCATTTCTAGGGAGCGCTCTACACATATTCCTACTAATGTATCTGCTTTAACTCCCAAAGAAATTAAATAATGTGCTAATTGATTCGCTTTTTGATTTAATTCCGCATAAGTTAATTGTTTATCTTCAAATACCACCGCTACAGCATCCGGTGTTTTCTCAACTTGTGACTCAAACAACTGATGAATACATTTATCTTTTGGATATTCTTGTTCTGTTTGATTACAATCAAATAATAATTGCTTTTCTTCTACTGCTGTTAATATTGGAAGTTGGTTAATTTTGGTTTGGGGATTTTCTACAATTGCTGATAACAAAGTGGTAAAATGACCCGTCATTCTTTCAATTGTACTGCTATCAAATAAGTCTGTATTATAATTCCATGTTCCTCTTAATAAATATGGCTCATTTGTAATAGATAACGTCAAATCAAAGGCTGCTCCTTTCGTTCCTGTGATGATTGATTCTTTAATCAATCTATCATTATCCACTAATGTTGTTTCTTGTTCACTATTATTAACTCTATCCCACGCAAAGGCTACTTGATATATTGGCGATATGCTTGTATTTCTGACTGGTTGTAGTTTTTCTACTAATAATGGGAATGGATATTCTTGATTTTCTAATGCTTCTAATACAGAAATTCTGGTTCTGGATAATAATTCGGATACTGTTGGATTTCCTGATAAATTCCCTCTTAAAACCACTGGATTTGTGAAATAACCTAGTATTTTTTCAAATTCTGGGCGGCTTCTATTTATTGTTGGTGAACCTATTAGGATATCTTCTTGGTTTGTATATTTTAATAATAAAATTTGCCATACTGTCAATAAAAGCATATATAGAGATACTTTCTCTTTTTTTGCTAATTCTTGTAAATCTTTTAATAGTGCGTCTTCTAACCTAAATACTAAAGAATTACCGTTATAGGTTTGGTTTTGTGGTCTTGGTTTATCAGTTGGTAGATTAATTAATGGTAATTCTCCTGATAGTTGTTTCTGCCAAAATTCCCATAATTCTTCTCCAGATGCTCCTGTGAGCATTTCCTCTGACCATTTAATATAATCTCTGTACGTGCTTTTCTGTTCTGATAATAATGGTTCTCTATCTTTAACGATTGCTTCATATAATACTTTTAGGTCTTCTAGAATTATTCCTAATGACCAAAAATCACCTGTTATATGGTGTTGGGTAATTAATAAAATATATTCTTTTTTTGCTTTATTATTAATTAATAAATTAAAGCGAACTACTGCCCCAGTTTCTAAGTCAAAAGGTAGCGCACTTTTTTCTAATAACCAATTTTTGATTTCTGTTTGACTTAACGCAAAGGCATTTTCTACCTTAAATTCTACTTGTTGGTTTTGATTAACTTTTTGTACTGGTTCACCATCAATGGTTGTAAATTTTGTTCTTAATGCCGGATGTCTTTCTATTAAGGCTTGTGCTGCTTTTTGTAGTGCATTAACATCTACATTATCCGCTAATTTTGCAGAATATGTCAGATTATAAGCTGCACTTTCTGGTGCTAATTGATATAAAAACCATAGGGCTTTTTGTCCATGGGATAAAGGATATGTTTCTATCTCTTCACTTTGCTGGGAGAGAAGATGGATAATTTCTGTTTTGTTGTTTTTTATTGCTGCTAATAATTCTGGGGTGAGTGCATTTTCTGCGGCTCGATAACGTAATTTATCACCTTCAACCCACAGTTCTATTTGCAGTGCAGACAGGTTTTTTAACAGTTCTTTTAAATTCATAATTCACCTTCTATATAATTATTTTCCTGGGATAATACCTGCTCAGTTTCAACTGTTTTAGTCATTACTGGTAGGGTGATTTTGTCTTTTGATTTGCTGTCTTTGATAGCAGGATATTCTTCTAAAACAACATGAGCATTTGTACCACCAAAACTAAAGGCACTGACACCAGCAATAACTGGTTCATCTTGATCTGGTAATGGTGTTAATTCTGTCTGCACACGCAATGAAAGCTTATCAAAAGGAATGTAGGGATTAGGTTGCTGGAAATGTAAACTAGGTGGAATTTGAGCATATTTGAGAGATAGTGCTACTTTAATTAATCCCGCTATTCCTGCGGCTACTTCCAGGTGTCCAATGTTAGTTTTTACAGAACCTACAGTACAGTATTTACCCGGAGAGCGACTCTCATTTAATACCTTGCCTAAAGCCTTGATTTCTATGGGATCTCCCAGCTTTGTCCCTGTACCGTGAGCTTCAATGTATTGGACTTGACCTGGAGACACCCCAGCTTTGCTATAGGCTTCTCTGAGCAGAGCTTCTTGAGCGCGGGGGTTTGGAGCTGTCAGTCCATTACTGTGTCCATCCTGGTTAACTGCACTACCACGAATTACAGCATAAATATAATCTTTATCTTTTAAAGCTTGATCAAGAGGTTTTAAAACTACAATACCAGCACCTTCACTACGGACGTAACCATCAGCGCGGCTATCAAAGGTTTTACAACGTCCATCAGCAGCCATAAATCCTGCTTGGGCAAAGCTAACTGTCATCCACGGTGATAAAATCATCTGCACACCTCCAGCTAATGCCAGGGTAGATTCTTGATTCCAGATGCTTTGACAAGCAAGATGAACGGCTACCAAGGAAGAAGAACAAGCAGTATCAATACTGAGACTTGGTCCTGTGAAATTAAAGAAGTAGGAAATACGATTTGCTGCCATACAGTTAGTGTTACCTGATCCTGTATAAGCATCAAGATTTGCAGGTTGTTCAATCAGATTACTGTAATAATCTTTACTACTAATACCTAAAAACACACCTGTCTTTGTACCGTTGAGATAATCTAATGTTTGACCGCCATCTTCTAAAGCTTCCCACGCTAACTCCAATGCCAGACGTTGCTGGGGATCCATGCTCATGGCTTCCCGTGGAGATATCTTAAAAAATTGCGGATCAAATTGATCTACATCTTCTAAAAAACCGCCCCATTGGATATTCTGCTGCTCTAAGTCTGTGGATGTCAATTGACTCAAGCATTCTACTTGCCAACGCTCTGCTGGTACTTCTGTGATGGCATCTACACCATCTCGCAACAGTTGCCAGAAGGCTTTCTTGTCTTGAGCTTTGGGGAAACGACAACCTACACCAATTATTGCAATCGGTTCTCTATCCATACTGCTTATCCTTGATTTGAACTGTCATCATTGAATCTATCTGGGTAAACTATCTTGGAAGTTGGATGTTAAGAAACTGTTTGCAACTGCTGATGTTGTTCTACTAGATACTCAGCAAGAGATTCAATAGTTGGATATTCCCATAACAGAGTCGGGTCTAGGTCGCATTTTAGCCACTCTGTTAATTCATAAACTGTGCTAGTTGCTAGGTTGGAATCCATACCGTAGTAAGCAAATGATTCTGTCGTATCTAGATCATGGGGCTGAATGTGCAAGTTCAGACTGAGATGAGAAACTAGCCATGTTTGTATTTTCTCTTTGGTAATTGGGCTAGATAGATCAATGTTGTTTTTAGTGCTTAATATTACCTTATTTTCAGTATTTTTATATATGGAATCTTTTGTATTTTCCCATGAGGATTCTGATTCTACTTGCAGCTGTTCTAAATCTATTTGCTGGGGATTTTCGAGAATCCAATCGCCTACTACATCTAGATTTTTATCTAAAAATCCACTACGGCAAGCGCTGCGCTGAATTTTACCACTAGAGGTTTTGGGAATACTGGCAGTTTTCAGTAATAATACGGCATAAACTTGTAAATAGTGTTTTTGAGATACAGCTTTACGAATCGCTCCAATGATTTCATTAGTGTTGAGTTTACGCAGGTAACTACGCTCTACTTCTTGCGCGATTACCAATTGTTCAGTACCATCTACATCTACAGAAAATGCTGCTCCACAACTTGGCCGCAATGCTGGGTGGCTTTCTTCTACTGTTAATTCAATGTCTTGGGGGTAATGATTACTACCTCGAATAATAATTAAGTCTTTGAGGCGACCGGCAATAAACAATTCCCCATCTTTGATAAATCCTAAATCCCCTGTCCGCAAAAATGGCCCTTCTTTAGTGTCTTGTAAATAAGCTTTAAAAGTTTCCTTGGTTGCTTCTGCCCGCTGCCAATATCCTTGGGTAACGGTAGAGCCAGAAATCCAAATTTCTCCGATTTCCTGGGACGCACATTTGGTAAACGATTCAGGATTAGCTATGACTATTTTGGTATCAATCCCTGGTTTTCCACAACTAACCAAGGTTTGGTGTTCCTGATCACTTGTGCTTTCTATCACTTGTTTTTCTGCCAGTGCTTCAGCTTGAACCGTACAGAAATTTGGTAATGTTTGTTTTGGTACTGCTGTTACTGCTAATGTTCCTTCTGCTAAACCGTAGCCTGGGCAAAATGTTGATGGGTCAAAACCACAAGATTTAAACGTTTGGGTAAATTTTGTGATGGTGCTATATCTGACTGGTTCAGCACCGTTTAAGGCCATCTGCAAGCTACTTAAATCTAGGTTATCTCTTTCTGTGGTGGTAGTTTTATGAATGCAAAGTTCATAGGCAAAGTTAGGCGCAGCAGTATGTGTGCCTTTGTAGCGGGAAATTGCCTGAAGCCATCGGATTGGTTTTTGAATAAAGGATGCAGGTGCCATCATGTAGCAAGGAAATCCTGCATACAGAGGTTGCAGAACTCCGTATATTAGTCCCATGTCGTGGAATACGGGCAACCATGTCACCATGACACTTTGTGAGTCGTATTCCCAAATTTGCTGCATATATTTGGAATTTTGCCGCAAGTTGCCGTGGCTTACCATCACACCTTTGGGTTTTCCTGTAGAACCAGAGGTGTACTGGAGAAAGGCTAGGGTGTCTCTGTCTATTTGTGCTGGTTGCCAATCTGATGCTTGACTGACAGGGATGTTATCGGTTGCTAAAAGCTGCATATCAGCAAACTCTGGTTCTTGGGCAAATTTACTTTGAATCTGCTCAAGAATGGAGCTAACAGTCAGCGATACTTTTGTTTGGGCATCTGAGGCGATCGCCTTGAGTCTGGATAATGTCTGGTTGCGTTTGGGTGGATACACCGGAACGGCGATCACGTTGGCATACAGACAGCCGAAAAATGCTGTAATGAAGTCTAAACTCGGTGGGTATAAAAGCAAAACTCTCTCACCAGCAGCTTTTCGGGATTGAAGATAGCTGGCGATCGCCCTTGCTTTTTGATCTAGCTGGGAATATGTTAAGCTGGCTTCTTCTGTTTCCCCATCCCGCAGGAAAACGTAAGCTGTTTGGTCTGGTTGATTTTGTACTCTGTAACGTAGTAGTTCTACTAAAGTGGAAAATTTTTCTTGAGGATGTTGGGAAGTCGCTACACCAGTCTTCATAAATTAATATTCTCTATTTTTTATCCTGACTAAACTAGATAACTAAATTTATACTTACAATTCCACGCTAATAATACATTGTTTTGTTTGCATTTACATCTAAGCTGAATTTTATGACTTTAGTGATAAATAATCTCAGCATTCTCCACAAAATGCAAGAGTAATTTAAGTTGTTCGGAAAACAATTAAAGTGAGATAATAAGACAGTTAAGATTAATTTTGGGAAATTTAACTTATTTAAAACTTTTAAGCGGTTTTGCAAATCTCTTAATACTTTTAATACGTGAGTTGCAAGAGATTAAGATAAGATATTTAAAATATAAGCTAAGTTCAGATAAAAAATACTTAAAAATATAAGCGTATTAGCTCAATAAGTAGGGGTAGCAGAGGAGAATAAATGAAACTAAGTACACATAGTGTCATAGAATATATTTTAAAATACAGAAACTTACACCAGAAATTGAGGTAGATAGCAGGAATTAAAGAAAAATTTCCTTTCTACTCCTGCTTTTTTGAAAACTATGCCTAAATTCCCCCGTTAACTTACACCAGACAAGCTATAAAATCCTGTTTTAACTTAGCTGTATCTAAATTACGACCAATAAAAACAAGTTCATTTTTGCGGGTTTCATTTTCTTTCCAAGGTCTATCTTGTGTACCATCAAATATCATGTGTACTCCTTGAAAAACAAAACGATTATCTTCACCAGCTATGTTTAAAATACCTTTCATACGGAAAATGTCTGGGCCTTTGGTGCTGAGTAATTCAGTCATCCAAGCATTTAATTTTTCTGCATTTATTGCACCATTTTCTACCAATGCTACAGAATAAACGCTATCATCATGTTCATGGGCATCTTCACCTAAGAAATTCGGATCAATTTCTAAAGCCCGTTCTAAATCAAAAGCCTGAACTCCTAGCAAAGCATCCATTGATAATTCAGAATTTTGGGTACGATAAATTTTAGCCATAGCGTTCATTGATCGAATTCTCTGCTCTAACTCTGCTAAAATTTCTGGCGTGACTAAATCAGTTTTATTTAATAAAATCACATCAGCAAAAGCTATTTGTTCCTGAGCTTCGTCTGCTTCCCAATGTTGCCAAATATGTTTAGCATCTACAACCGTCACCACCGCATCTAGTGATAGTTGATTTTGCATATCTTCATCTACAAAAAATGTCTGAATTACAGGTGCAGGGTCAGCCAATCCCGTAGTTTCAATTACTAAATGATCAAATTTATCTCGGCGTTTCATCAAATTGCCGATAATGCGAATTAAATCACCACGGACTGTACAACAAATACAGCCATTGTTCATTTCAAATATTTCTTCATCTGCATCAATAACTAACTGATTATCAATGCCTACTTCTCCAAATTCATTGACAATTACTGCAACTTTTTTACCGTGTTCATAGGTAAGAATATGGTTAAGTAAGGTAGTTTTTCCTGCTCCCAAATAACCAGTTAAAACGGTTACAGGCACTGAGTTTGATGTTTCTGAAGTGATCATAATTTTCAAGTGATTTCAAAGCAATTGTGATGATTTTTTTAGTAAATGGTCAGCAGTCAGCTTTTGAATAGTTACGTAAAAAACCAGTATTTGATCATCTACTGATTTCCTAATCTCCTGACTGCTAAATTCTGACATTTATTGAAAATCATTACCTGTCTAACACATATTCGTTAAAAATGGTAGTTTTGTTTCCAAAAAGACTGCCGGAGATTCTTCGTTTACTTCCCGCTTCACCTATCACCGTTAATTTTCTAACTTACATTCCAGTGCTTTTTTCTGCATGGTTTTAAAGATGTTGTAGAAACCATTCGCGCGGGAAGGTGTGAGACTGACATCTAAACCTGTGGCTTGAATAAAATCAGGTTTTAATTCTACAATTTCTGTAGGTGTTAGTCCTTTGCATCCTTCTATCAAAAGTGCTAACAAACCTTTGGTTAGCTGAGAATCAGAATCTCCTTGAAAAAATACTTTCCCCTCATCATTAAATGAAGCTGTGACATATACCTGGGAAACGCAACCAGGGACTTTATTTTCGGGGACTTTATCAGCTTCGGGAAATTCTGGTAGTTTCTGAGCATACCAGATCAATTGTTCATAACGTCGTTTTGGATCGGAAGCACGTTGGAAGCGCTGGACAATTTTAGCTAAAGCTGGTGGTAAGGAGTCAAGACTCAAGGACATAGTAATTCTAGAAAATAATCCGTCTTATGTTGAGTGTAAATGATCTGGGATATTTGCGAGCGATCGCCAGGGACAGGATGTAAGTGATAGGATACAGAGAACGGGTGATGGTGAAATGGCTAGTAACTGATAAATTATGAAGTAATTAGACAAAATATTAAATAATACTGCTTAATTGGGATCTTTATTGGTTTTTATTAGTAATTATTAAGATTATTAGTCCATAAATTTAGAATTTGAGGAGAAAACTCGATGTTGACTTCTGTTTTACTCGCTACAGCACCCACACCCCTAGAATGGACTCCTACCGTTGGCATAATTATGATTATCGCTAATATTATAGCGATCGCCTATGGTAAATTTACCATCGAATATCCTAGCGTAGAACCAGCCGCACCCTCTCCCAGATTCTTTGGTGGTTTTGGTTTACCTGCTATACTCGCAACTACTGCTTTTGGTCATATTTTAGGTGCTGGTATTATCTTAGGTCTGCACAACATTGGCAGAATCTAAGAGGATGTTTGAAAAGTCTCACATCATGTATCAAATATTTTCAGATCCCCTACTGTGACTCTATTTCCCCCCTTAATAAGGGGTTAGGGGGGATTTACAAGTGCTGGATACAAAACTAAAAAGTTTTCAAACACCCTATAAGCTTTACATCTAAATTGTGTATCCATTGTGATTAATTATCCCGGCCTAGTTGATGTTGGTCGGGATTTTTGGTAATTATCTTGACTAATTTGATATTATCTGTCACAATAGATAATGCTAATCTAAATTTATGGGGTTATAGCTCAGTTGGTAGAGCGCTTGAATGGCATTCAAGAGGTCAGGGGTTCGATTCCCCTTAACTCCATTACAGTGCTAATCAAAAAATTACCTTCATAATTAAATTCCCACCTTAGACGGTTTTTTGACTGCACCACTAGCACCAGCCTTAGAATTCTGCTATTATTGCATTAATTCGGGTGATTAGCTCAACGGCAGAGCATCGGACTCTTAATCCGCTGGTTCTGGGTTCAAATCCCAGATTACCCATTAATTTATAATCCATTATATTTTTTCTTGCCTAAATCTTGCCTACTATCAGAAAGAATCCCCCTCACTTGAGAGGCAATTAGAATCAAGGCTGTCCAATGCGCTTGGCAGCAAACAATCCTCGCCTCTATTCATTTTCATGAGTAATTTAAAATATAATTATTTGTATAAATAAATAGGTTAAACCTCAAAGAAAATGGCTGAAAAATCATTGCAGGACGTATTAGGCTCGAACGCCAGCCAAACCTCCACACAAATCTTTTTAGACAAAACCGATATAGGACTATCGCCATCAGAGTCTCACTCTGCTGATCAGATTATTTCCGCTATTGCTATCACTGCAAAGCCAATTTTGAATCAGGCTCAGTTTGATGCAGAATACGAGCAGAAAGTGTATATATCAGAGGGATTTAAATCCTTCACCTCAAAAAATGATGGAACTAATGATATAGAGCATCGAGTAGATCAAATTGTAATTAATTTAGCCAAGGAAGATGATACTTCCTTAAATCCTGAAGATTATTAATTGTATCCATAAAATCCCTGCCGATACTATTTTTCTGGCGGGGTAAGGAGAAATATGTTTTCATGTCCGATGGGGCAATTGCCGACTGTTTCTAATGGTGGGAATTCCTATCAATTTAATGAGCCGATAGATCCGCAAATAATCCCTAACCCTAATCAGCCCCACTGCGTATATGTAGAGGTTCGAATTTTCAATTCCATATTACCTTATCGCCGAGATGCAGAAGGTAATATCTTTCCGGGTTACCCAAGGGAGGATTCCTGGGTAAGATTCGACTTCACTCCAATAGAAGTAATCCTCCGACGGGTCTTTTCTTCCGGATTCGAAGGATATAACAATATTGTTATTTCCTCTTGCTTCAATCCGCAGCGAGAATCAGTCGTTGGCGGGGCTGGCTACTGGGTTAAGTTGGATGTTACTCAAAGGGTCGAAATCATAAGGAGAGATAATCAAGAAAAAATACCTCCTTATCTTTTAGTAGTTTTGGATCAGGATGGGAATCCTTTACTTTCGATTCCCACCAATGATCCAAATATTGGATTACAGCACTTCCGGCTGTTATGAGGTACAGTAGCAGCAACTAGCAAACCAGTTTCTTAAATGTTGAGGATTTATTAAGTCGAGTGCAACTGAGATTAGCTTATCAACCATTTCTGTTGTGGTTGGAGTAAAGCTACGTAAGAAAGATTTGAGTTGTGACCACCATAATTCAATTGGATTAAAATCAGGAGAGTATGAGGATAAACAAAGAACTGAAGCACCAACAGCTTCAATCATTGACACAATTGAATCTCGTTTATGTGCGGATAAATTATCCATTACTACTACTGCTCCCGACCATAACTGTGGCACTAAAAACTTTTCAACAAATACTTCAAAAGCGTTGCCATCCATTGAATCATTCATTGTCATTAATGCAACTACTTTTTTAATACTAATAGCTCCAATTACTGTAACCTTTGAGCCTCGATAAAAGGGTTTGACAGAGTAAGCTCTTGCTCCTAGTTGTGAGCGGGCATGAGTCCTCGTTAAGCCAAGTAGGATACCAGTTTCGTCCAGAAATACTAAATTTTCTGGCTCTATATTTTTGACCTGATCCCAATAATCTAATCTTAAATTCAGAACTCTTTCTGTTCCTGCTTGGGTACTCCGCGTTGTTTTTTTTTTACGATTTAATCCTAATTTCTGTAATGCAGAACACATTGCACTTCGACCTACCCAATTACCAGTTTTATCTGCAAATAATTCACACAATTCTATCAATGTTGCATCCGAATTTGCTTCAACCAATTCTCTTAAATCTATGTCCGCATTTGTCAGATGACTAAATTGTGGTTTTCCTCGCTTCTTGGGTTGTAAATCTCCATCAATTTTTTGTTGTTTTACCAGCTTTTGTACTAAACTTTTTGACACAGAAAATATATTAGCTACTTTCCTGATTGATATGTTTTTTTGAATATGCGCAGCAACTATTTTTTCTCGAAGATCCACAGAGTATGATTTCATTTAAAAGCATTTGTATTTTAATCTAGTGTACCTCATTACAGCCGGAAGTGCTGTATTGAGAGAGAGATACGAACCCAAAGATTTATTCAAAATAATAGAGAAAATAATTAACCTAGAAGGAGGAATATTAAGTGTAGATGACACGGTTATAGAAAAGATTTACAGCGACCCCAAAAATGCCGAATTAATCGGTTATTTTTGGTCAGGAAAAGCCCATAAAACTATTATTGGCTTAAATTTAATCACTTTATATTACAGTGATATTAATGGTAATTCAGTCCCAATTAATTACAGAATATATGATAAAAAGGAGGGAAAAACAAATTTTTAATTTAGCACTGACAACTCCTGTGATTGTCAATTTACCTGCTCACGTAACTAGAGCAGTGAATGATTGGATTGAGCGCAATCAAATACTAGAAATGGGAACTCAGCATAAAGTCGATATCTGCAAGTGGTTTGTTGGCAATGGTGGATATGATAGCGTTCAGTTATTGATTCAATCTTTAAACCACTTTGAAGGCAAAATTAAGCACGTCTTTGTTCGCAATTTTGGTCTATGCGATGACTGGAAACACGTGGATGAAAGAGAGGATTTACAAGAGTTAATTCAAGCTCAACAAGTACCTATAATTAACTTTCCTAAGTTTAGTTATCGAGAGCGGGATTTACTTGATGCAACGCGGATAAACTTTTCTCAAGCTTTCTTAACTGCTGAGTTGGGTGTTTTGGGTCAGCAGCGTTTGCATAGTTTTCTTAAAAAAGCTTATGAAGAAATTGGCAAGGCGCAAGTATGGAATGTGGCTCAACCGGCTAATAAATTCTCAGTAGATATAGCCTATTTTGGTAGCCCTCAAAGAAACTATTGTCATAATGAAGATTGATGCAGCTATTCAAGAATGTTCTATCACGTAGAGGAGAGATGAAGAATGATGCTCAAAGAACTACTTCTCCAAGAAATTGAATCCACTCCAGACAGCATTCTGGCTGAAACCCTAGACTTTTTACGCTTTCTCAAAGCCAAGGAAACCCAAACACAGCCCAAAGTAGAAGTAGCTGAAGAACCTACTCACACAAGAGTAAATTCCACAGGTAATTCACTCCTAGAACACTTGAAAACGATTGGTAAATGGGAAGGTGATGATTTACAAGAGTGCCTCCAGCTAGTTTATGCCACTCGTGGCAAGGCCAAATTTGATGACGATAACCCCTTTGAATAATGTACCAATGTACCTACTAGATACAAATCACTGTAGCCTGGCAATTCTCGGTGATGCCAATGTGCTTCGTCACCTTGCTGAGATGGAAAATTCTTTAATTACAACCTGCGTCATTGTTCAAGGTGAACTGATAGACATGGCAGAACGTTCTCAACGCAGGGAAAGTAACTTAGCTCTGATTCACCGTTTTCTACAGGGTATATACATTTACAGTATTGATGGATTTACTGCTACTATGTACGGACAACTGAAAGCCGCTTTGTTCAATCAATTTGCACCGAAAGAAAAAAGCAAGCGAAGAAAAACGAAAATCACTGATTTAGGCTTTGATGAAAATGACCTCTGGATTACTGCTGTAGCTTTACAACACAGTCTTACCGTTGTATCAGCCGATAGTGACTTTCAGCGTATTATACAAGTACGACCATTGTCTGTTGAATCTTGGCTGTAAATCTGCATAAAAGAGAAGTGAAGGTAAATGAACAGCTTGGCTAAAGAGGAAAAGATAATGACTGGAGTTTTTGAGATTTTTAAAAAGGTGAGAACTAAGCCAGGAATGTATATTGGTCGCTCTTCGGTGAGCGATTTATTTATGTTTTTAGTGGGGTATGAATACGCCCGTAGTGAGTTAGGAATTGAAACCACTCAGGAGGATGATGATTTTTATGGTGAGTTTCAGCCTTGGTTACAGCAGAAGTTGGGGATAACAACCGTCAGTTCTTGGGCGAAGATGATTATTGTTTATTGTCAATAGGACTTACGCATTGACAAAAATATCATTTATGCAGTCTAGACAATGGCATTCTTGTCAAGGTTAGCAAAAATGTGTTCACGGACAACAGAAGTAAACAGATTCCTCTGTACTTCATACCAATTGCTAATTATTTTTTCAGAGCGCATAAACTCCAATTTCACAAAAGCTTGAAGTGAACAAAATATGTGAGTTTTGATTGCACAGGTATCTCTAACCATGAACCGACAAATTCCACATACTTGTTTTATGGCTCGATGAAATGTTTCAATACCCCAATGGGTATCATGAATTGTGACGAAGGTACTTCTAGTTATGTCTTTGATTTTCTCCTCATCTGGCAGATATAAAATATAATGTCTAGAGTCTTCTTTTTTAAAGTCTTTCCTAAACAACTTTATAAATCCAAATTCTTTCAGATGAGTCCTTAATCCTTCTTCAGAAATAGCCAGAGTGCTGACCTGACAATACTTATGTGGCTCGTTTGAAACAGTTCTATTTTTTTCAATTCCGAATAAAAACCCCAATTTCTGGTTTTTTAGAAACTTCAAGTTTTCTACTCCAGAATACCAACTATCTCCTGTTACCATTCTGGGTTTGACTCCCCAGCTTATTATTTCACTTACCATTTCTCTAAAATAATCGTTTTTTGTTTTTCCCTCCTTTTTATCATATATTCTGTAATTAATTGGGACTGAATTACCATTAATATCACTGTAATATAAAGTGATTAAATTTAAGCCAATAATAGTTTTATGGGCTTTTCCTGACCAAAAATAACCGATTAATTCGGCATTTTTGGGGTCGCTGTAAATCTTTTCTATAACCGTGTCATCTACACTTAATATTCCTCCTTCTAGGTTAATTATTTTCTCTATTATTTTGAATAAATCTTTGGGTTCGTATCTCTCTCTCAATAAAAAGCGGTTTACACTATCATGTGAAACATTTCCCAATATCTCTGCTAACCTACTGCACCCTCCATACTTTGGCTCTGACAGCAAAAATAAGGTGTAGATGTCTAGATTGCATTGTGCTGTCGTTCGCGTTAGCGTTGCGTAGCAAGGGTTTAGTAATTTCTCTCATTCTCCCACACCCATTACTAGACGACCCATATTTATCAATGCACTATTTTATTATTCTGTCAATGCGTAAGTCCTAGATCATTTGATTTAGCTATGAGCAATCCCGCCCGCCCGTTACCTCCAATAGTCAAAAATTAATTTTCCTTAATATTCATGTTCTAATCATCAGTTTGGATAAAAAGCTGATGATTTTCCCTTGTGAAGTTGCAGGATTGCTGTCTCTTAATCCGCTGGTTCTGAGTTCGAATCTCAGATCACCCATTAAACTCATTAAACGCCACAAAGTAGTAAAAATAGGATCTCATTTAGGGTGCGTTATTGTATTATTGATGCACCTTAAATATTGTGCTTAAATATTTCTACTAAAACCAATTATTTTCTTCCCATCTTCAACTCTAGAAACCCAATTATAATGATCATCAGGATCATAACCAAGATCACCCACAAAACAGAAAGACCTAGCTAAATTAAAAGTTCTTTTCTCAAAAATAAACTCATCCTGTGGTGACATCTTCATAAAATCATTTTTAAACTTCTTCCACTCCCTTTGGTTGTGTCTATCCATAAATACATCTAGTTTTTGGACACGGTTTAACCACTCATCTTTTTGAATAATCACCGTATCACTATCTGTTTCTTCAAAATCTAAATAAATCTCTTCCAATAACTTCCGCACCTCCCTGGGATATCTTCCCGCTAAAGCTAAAAATGCTATGAGAGTTTGCTTACAAACAGGTTTTGGTTCAACTTTCCAAGTAGTATCATTCTCCGTAGGAGTCCAGATAATTTTAATGATTTTGCAAATATTAATCAGTCGTTTTGCAGTTCTTGGAGTTAAATCAACGTGCTGACAACATTCTGATATCCAAGCAAATTCTTCAGCAGAAAATCTTTCAAAACTAACTAAATCATCTGTATTTTTATTGACAGAATCTTGATTTTCGATATTATTATCTTCTGAATTATCTGCTTTAACATTTTTAGAACTTGATTTTTTACTAGGAACTGATACACTCAAATTTTTCTCATTTTCTTGTCCTAATTGAACAGGTATTTCTGCAAATTCATCTTGATATGATTGTTCTGGTAATTCATCTAATTCATCGGTTTGTTCTAAAATAGAATCATCATCAGTTACTTGCTGGAACATTGAAAAATTTTCCCTATTTTCGTTTTTAGACCCCTCATTAATATCCACCAAAGAACTTAAATAACTTGCAGTTATATCTTTATTAATTGGCCGCATTCGATAGGGAATTTGAATAATTTTCTCTAAATAATCAACCCCGGACGGAGTACCATTTCGTTTTAAAACACCTCTATAAATATATTCTAAAGCACGACCAATATAACGATCATCTATTGCTAAAACGATAATAAAAAGATCCGTATTTAACAATAACTGTACAGCTTCCAAAACCTGGACAACCTTATCAGGAGGACAACGGTCTAAATCATCTATATACAAAACAATTCTCGCAGGACCTCTGGGAAAATATTCCTTTAAAACCTTCAACTTTTCAGGATTTGTATTACCAGGTTTATAGCTTAAATGTTCAGATAAATCTGCTAAATCATCTTGAATTTGGTGCATAATTCCTAAAAATTTCTGATAGGAATTATCCTCTAAACGATTGTTGACAAAATCCAATAAAGATTTATAGTTAGCAGTTAAACCAACTCGCTGTTTTTGTCGTTCTATCTGGATTTTAAGTTTTTCTATTTCCTGTTGTTTAACAGCTATTTCAGATTCAGCTACTTTTTTTCTATTCTTAATTTCTTTGACCTGATTTTCTTCATACTCTGCTTTGCGTTTATTAATTTTATCTTTGATTTTTTCATCCTTAACTTGTGCTAACTTTTGTTTTTCTTGATTGACATTTTCCTTAGCAACTTGTAAAAATCTCACAGTTTTTACCTGCAAGATACGGACTTTTTTAAATATTTCTATACTCACAGATATAGCTGGAATAGCAGATACACTCGTTAACCAGAATTGCAAAGCTGCGGATATTTCGATCATTGCTGGTAACAACTTGGGAATAACAGAAACTATGACAAAATAAGCAATAAAAGGTAAACCAGTTGTAGCTACAAATATCAATAATGTTTTCTTGTCTTTTTTAATAAATTCAATTACACCAACGATATTGCTAGGTTGTTCTTCTAAAAAATAATTTATTTTCTTGATATTACTAACAAGTCTGTTAATTTTATCATCTTTTTTTTCAACTAACTCCTGTGCCATTTCAGTAACATTAGAATTAGCCAACTTATCCAAATTCAACATCGGAAACTGATTTTCTAAATCTTGGCGATCTTGAAAACCACAGAAATTGAGTAAATCTTTGAGAATAGAATCACCAAAATCATCCTTGAGAGTTTCTTTAAGTTGAGATAGAAAAACAATCAAAGCTGATAAATCTTTCATCTCTTGTTCAACATTTTTTTCTATGTTTTTAACTTCTTGGTTAAACTCATTTTCAATCTTTTCAGTATCTCGATTAAATGCTTCCTCTATTTCCTGATTATCTCGTTGAAATTCTGCTTCTAAATTTTCTAATTTTTCTACAGTTTGTTTTAACTTTTCCTGTTCCTCTTTTCTCACTTGACTGAGAACATCCCACAGAGAATTACTCTCAGTAGTTTGGTTTTTGAATTGAGTAAATACTTCCTGACTTAATTCTGATTCTAAAATTGCTTTTCTATCACCATCACTCATCTGATTTACAACCTGCCAAACATCACCACCTGCGAGTAAATCAGAAACTTCACCTAACTGTTTCTCTAACGTTAATTGACGGTCAAGTTGATCAAAAATAGTTTGCATTAAACTTGGCCAAAGTTCAGACTTAGCATAACTCCAAGCATTAAATTTAATTTGATAAACATGACCAACATAAGGAGAAAGATTAGGTTCATCTCCGTTTTTTCCCCATGTTTGTTTTGCGGTTAATTGTTGACAGCGAATTTTAGTAATTTGCTGTTCTATCAAGTGCATTCCAAAAGACTTACCACTTCCCCAACTACCGAAAATTGCTACCGCTAAAGGAGGTTCAAGAGTTCGTAACATTAATACATCAGCTAAAGCTTGTAATTCCTTAGCCACATCTAAAGAATCTTCACCAGTTGCTTGGTCATTACGAAAAGGTTGAGACACACGATGAATATTAAACCTTTGCCAGCGCCAGACTTTGATACCATCTTCACCAGCACTGATGATGTAATCTCCCAAGGGGTCAAAAGCGACGGAATAAACCGCCCCTTCATGTTTGCCAATTTCTATATATGGCTTTCCTTGGGAGTCAGAAAGATTCCATAACCGCACGGTCTTGTCTGCACTACCAGAAGCCAAGGTCTTGCCGTCAGGACTAAAACTGACGCTGATGACAGTTTCATTATGCCCTTGAAGGGTGCGAATTTCCCCTCCTGTCTCTACATCCCAGAGTTTGATAGTCTTGTCATAACTACCAGAAGCCAAGGTCTTGCCGTCAGGACTAAAACTGACGCTAAAGACTGAATCATTATGTCCCTCAAGGGTGCGAATTTCCCCTCCTGTCTCCACATCCCAGAGTTTGATAGTCTTGTCTGCACTAACAGAAGCCAAGGTCTTGCCGTTAGGACTAAAACTGACGCTGATGACAGTTTCATTATGCCTCTGAAGGGTGCGAATTTCCCCTCCTGTCTCTACATCCCAGAGGTGGATAGTCTTGTCATAACTACCAGAAGCCAAGGTCTTGCCGTCAGGACTAAAACTGACGCTAAAGACTGAATCATTATGTCCCTCAAGGGTGCGAATTTCCCCTCCTGTCTCCACATCCCAGAGTTTGATAGTCTTGTCATAACTACCAGAAACCAAGGTCTTGCCGTCAGGACTAAAACTGACGCTGCTGACAATTTCATCATGTCCTTGGTAACTTACCCACTTTTCCCCAGTTAAAATATCCCAAATTTCAATCCTCCCATCTTCCAAACCCACAGCAATGCGTCCCTGGGGTGATATCGCTACTGCTAATACTGCACTCTCAAATTGCGCAAAGGGTTTTTCTGTTGCTGGGGTTGCTGTTTCTAGGTTTTGGGGTGCTTCCATGCCAGTCTGAGTTATGTCCAATTTTACTGGTTTTACTATGTTGTTTTTTGTTTGTAAATACTTTTATAACTTTATTTACAAACTTCAAAACTCAGGTTCTCTATTCTCGGCTTTTGTTAAAAAATATTGCTTTTTCTCATCTAAATGTTAACTGCATAACCTGCAAAATCACAATATTACTGAGATACAAAAATTGATTTTGATGATTGAAACTATCACAAGTCTTGCTATACAAAGCTTATAAGATTTTTAATCCTATTTTATTAACTGATTGTTAAATAACTCGCTTATTGAAAAATCAGCTAAAACTCATAAACTGAAAACTGAATATTTACATTATTAATGTCAGAGAATTTTTATATTATTCTCAATAACTGGAAGTAATTTCATCAGATGGCAATTACTACCTAAGTTAAATTTCTGATTTCGGAGGTAATTAAAAATTAGAGAATTTACTATATAAACATTAGTTGCAGAATTAAATATCAGTTCTCAACTAACTTTTTAATCTAGGTGAATTTGGGATAAATCCAGATGTTAAACATGGAAAATTTTGAAACCCAGCTATTGATTACGGAACTTACCCCAGAAGCTACTGCTAACATTAATGGTGGTGGTGAGAAGGAAGGAGGTTTTGACTATAGTAGATATTTGCAAGCTTTGGGAATTTCCTACCTCAGTCCGCCAGGATTTGGTGAAATAACTGATAAGGAAGCAATGTTAGCACAATATCAAGGTTGGGAAGATTAGAAAAAATCTGTAGTTTCAGATTTGTTGACCTGAAAATTTGATCATTGCTGGTAAATATCACTTTTAATCCAATTTACTTTATATCATTGTCCAAACTTAGGTGCGTTACATTATCACTAACGCACCCTAAATATTGTCTATTTTAATATTGTTTTTATAACATATTCTATTGCCAAGTACAATTAATTGCTAACTCGGCATGATTTAATAATGTCTCTTTTTCTAATTCATAAACTGAATATTGGGGAGTTACTGCTAATAGGTTTTCAATTCTTGTTCTTGCTGTTTCTACAACTGTTTCACTCAAGCTACCATTGTTTAAACTATTCTCAAAATCTGCTGCTATTTTATAAGTTCTCTCTAATGTGGAAGAATTGATATTGCGAGATACTATAAATAAATCACAACCAGCATTAAAAGCCTTAGCTATTGTTCCTGACTGCATAAACATATCAGAAACTGCTTTCATATCTAAGTCGTCAGAAACAATTACACCCTGATAATTTAATTCTTGCCGGAGAATATGATTTAAAATTGTTTTTGATAAAGTCGCTGGAACTTCTGGATCAATTTGTGGGAATAATATATGTGCTGTCATAATTAATGGTATTTGTTCCCGAATGAGAGTTTGAAAAGGTATTAATTCCCGTTTTTGTAATTCTTCTAAACTGAGATTCAATATCGGTAACTCAACATGGGAATCTGTACTTGTGTCTCCGTGTCCAGGAAAATGTTTAGCACAACCAAGAATACCTACTTCTTTTAGTCCTTGGTAGTATTTAAGCGCACTTTGACTAGCTGTTTGAGGAGTTATACCAAAAGCACGAGAACCAATGATAGGGTTTTCAGGGTTGGAAAAAATATCAGCAACTGGGGAAAAGGAAAGATTAATACCTAATGATTTTAATTCTAGTGCCGTTGCTTTTGCTACCTTATAAGCTTGCGATCGCACCAAGTAAGCACAGGGAAAGCGAGTAATAGGTAATGGAGTTCTGACAACTCTTCCACCCTCATGATCTAAACTGGTAAACAGGGTATTCCGTTCAGTATATTCTCGTATTTGATTTAGTAAATTTTCAAAGTGTTCTAACCAAACCGGATAAGGTACACCATCCAAAAAGTTCTTACCAAAAAAAATTACACCTACAGGTTTTAACTCATTCAGCACCCGTTTATCATCATCACTGAGAGTTGTACCAGAAATACCAAGAATTAAATGATTACCAAATTTTTGTAAATGTTTCATATTCAAAAGTTCTAGGAGGCAGGAGTCAGGATAAATATTACCAATCACCAATCACCAGTCACCAATTTCCAAAAAGCCAGGTTAAATGTAACAGAATGCAAAGTATAATGAAAACGACAGAACAGTTAAGAAATATTGAAAACAGTAGGTTTAAATGCGAGTAGCTATCGCTGGTGCTGGTTTAGCAGGACTTTCCTGTGCGAAATATCTAATAGATGCAGGTCACACACCCATTATCTTTGAAAGTCGGGATGTACTAGGTGGTTTGGTGGCAGCATGGAAAGACTCTGACGGAGACTGGTACGAAACCGGTTTGCACGCTTTCTTTGGGGCATATCCCAATATGCTGCAATTGCTCAAGGAGTTAGGTATTGAAGACCGACTTCAATGGAAAGAGCATACACTGATTTTTAACCAACCAGATAAACCAGGGACACTATCACGTTTTGATGTTCCTGATATTCCCTCACCGTTTAACATCATTGCTTCCATCATAAATAACAATGATATGTTGACTTGGGAGCAAAAAATTCGTTTTGCCATTGGTTTGCTTCCGGCCATCGTTCGCGGTCAAAAATATGTTGAGGAGATGGATAAGTACAGCTTCTCAGAGTGGTTGAAAAGACAAGGTATAGGTGAACGAGTAGCCACTGATGTATTTATTGCAGCTTCTAAGGCACTCACCTTTATTAACCCTGATGAAGTATCCTCCACAATTTTACTAACCGCCCTCAATCGGTTTTTACAAGAACGTTACGGTTCAAAAATTGCCTTTTTAGATGGTTCTCCGACAGAGAGACTCTGCCAACCCATTGTTGATTACATTACCGCTGGGGGTGGAGAAGTGAAGCTTAATGCTCCCTTAAAAGAGATCGTGCTGAACTCAGATGGTACAGTCAAAGGGTTTTTGCTGCGGGGTTTAAACGGAGAAGCAGATGAATTAGTGACAGCAGACTTTTACGTATCAGCCATATCGGTTGACCCATTAAAAGTAATGTTGCCCAAACCTTGGCAGCAAATGGAATTTTTCCAAAAGCTAGAAGGTTTAGAAGGTGTACCAGTCATTAACCTCCATATGTGGTTTGATCGGAAGTTAACAGATATTGATCATCTCTTATTTTCGCGATCGCCACTCCTCAGCGTTTATGCTGATATGAGTAATACCTGTCGTGAGTATGCTAACCCTGATCGGTCAATGCTGGAATTAGTTCTTGCACCTGCCAAAGATTGGATTAGCAAATCTGATCAGGAAATTATCTCTGCTACTATGGCCGAGTTGGAAAAACTCTTCCCTGACCACTTTACAGGAGAAAACCCAGCCAAGCTGCTGAAATCTCACGTTGTGAAAACGCCACGTTCAGTTTACACAGCGACCCCTGGTCGTCAACAGTACCGCCCATCCCAAACAACTCCTATAGCTAACTTCTTTTTAAGTGGAAGTTATACCATGCAACGCTATTTAGGCAGTATGGAAGGCGCTGTACTTTCTGGTAAGCTAACAGCACAGGCGATCTCGGAAGCGCCAACGGTAGCAAACCCTTCCCACCTGCAAACGCCAACTCGACCGCCCGCAAAGAATGCTGCAACTGCCTGATTCCCCACCGCGCATGAAAACGCTGGTCTCTGTAGACGAGTCCTACAAACTTTGCCAAGAACTTACAGCCAAGTACGCCAAAACCTTTTACTTGGGTACATTGCTGATGAGTCCGGCAAAACGTCAATCTGTTTGGGCAATATACGCTTGGTGTCGCCGTACAGATGAATTAGTAGATGGTCCTGCTGCTGCTAGAACGACCCCAGAAACTTTAGAATTATGGGAAAAGCAGCTAGACTCAGTTTTTGCTGGACAACCATTAGATAACTACGATGTAGCTTTAGTAGATACCCTGCAACGGTTTCCACTGGAAATTCAACCCTTTCGGGATATGATCGCCGGTCAGCGCATGGATTTATACCGTAGTCGCTATGAAACTTTTGAGGATTTATATCTTTACTGCTACCGAGTAGCTGGTACAGTTGGCTTAATGTCAACTACCATTATGGGTGTAGATACCAGTATTTATACTGCCCCTTGGCATAGAAATCAACAACCTTATTTACCCATAGATGAAGCGATCGCCTTGGGTATAGCTAACCAACTTACTAACATTCTCCGTGATGTTGGTGAAGATGCACGTCGGGGTAGAATTTATCTACCTTTAGAAGACTTAGCTAAATTTAACTATAGCGAAGAAGAACTTTTCCGAGGTGTTTTAGATGACCGTTGGCGTGCATTGATGAAATTTCAAATTCAACGCGCCCGCGAATTTTATACTAAAGCAGATAGGGGAATTACTTATCTTGCCCCTGATGCCCGTTGGCCAGTTTGGGCAGCATCTATGCTCTATGGACAGATTTTAGATGTGATTGAGCGCAATGATTATCAAGTGTTTAGTCAACGTGCTTACGTTCCCCAGGTGCAAAAATTACGTACATTACCGGCAGCTTGGATGCGATCGCAAGTTTTATAAGTTGGGTATGGGGCATTGGGCATTGGGCATTGGTAAAAATCTTCCCCCCCTCTCCCCATCTCCCCCTCCTCCCTTATTTCACTGATAACTGAAAAAACTATTGACGAATAAAAAATACTCTGCTACTATTAGTTACTGTTACCTCTGGAGAGGTGGCTGAGTGGTCGAAAGCGGCAGATTGCTAATCTGTTGATGGAATCGTAAGGTCCATCCGAGGGTTCGAATCCCTCCCTCTCCGTTCGCAGCTAATAAATAGAATTTAAAAAACTCTGTAATCAAGACAAATTACAGGGTTTTTTGAGTATTTGAGCAATTGCCAATCTATCCAAACGTAAATGTTATTATTTATGATTTGAGGCTTGAAGAACTAGCAGCTAAACTAAAGGGTTAGTCTGCTGATTTTCAAGCTCCTCAACATGAGAGGAGTGAAAGGACAATATGCCAAAATCTAGTGTTTCCCTATTTCTGAGTTTAGTAACTGTGGTCAGCGGCTTATTAATGACCGCCTGTGAAAATACCACCACCACAACAGATACCAACACCACAACAACCCCATCAAGTAGTGCCAAAGGTTTAAAAATTGGGACTTTGTTACCAACGACTGGCGACCTAGCTTCCATTGGTCAACAGATGGCTGGTTCAGTTCCTTTACTGGTAGAAACCGTCAACGCTTGCGGTGGTGTGAATGGAGAATCAGTCACCCTCGTAGAAGTAGATGACCAAACCGACCCTAAAGTAGGTGCAGCAGGGATGACCAAACTCGCAACTGTAGATAAAGTCGGTGGTGTGGTTGGTTCTTTTGCTAGTAGTGTCTCTACCGCTGCGGTTTCCGTTGCTGTACCCAATCAAGTCATGTTAATTTCCCCTGGTAGCACCAGTCCCATATTTACGGAAAAAGCCAAAAACGGCGATTTTAAAGGATTTTGGGCGCGGACTTCTCCCTCAGATAACTACCAAGCTCCGGCTTTAGCTCAATTAGCTAATAAAAGAGGTTTTAAAAGAGTTTCCACAGTCGTCATCAACAATGACTATGGCGTAGCTTTTGAAAAAGCATTTGTAGACGCTTTTGAAAAATTAGGGGGAACAGTAATTAACAAAGATAAACCTGTTCGTTATGACCCCAAAGCTCAAACCTTTCAAACTGAAGCAGGTGCAGCATTTGCAGGTAAACCCGATGCTGTAGTAGCTGTGATGTATGCAGAAACAGGTAGTTTATTCCTGAAATCTGCTTATCAGCAAGGTTTAACTAAGGGTGTACAAATAATGCTCACTGATGGGGTAAAATCACCTGAATTCCCCGACCAAGTAGGTAAAGGAGCAGATGGTAAATACCTGTTATCTGGTGCAGTGGGTACAGTTCCTGGTTCTGATGGTAAAGCATTAGAGGCTTTTAATAAATTGTGGCAAGAGAAAAAAGGCGGTACACCAGGAGAATATGCACCTCAAGCTTGGGATGCAGCAGCTTTGTTAGTTTTATCCGCACAAGCTGCTAAAGATAATACAGGAGTTGGTATTGCTAGTAAACTCCGGGAAGTGGCTGGTGGAGAAGGTACAGAGGTTTCTGATGTCTGCGAAGGACTCAAGCTACTTCAAGAAGATAAAAAGATTAATTACCAAGGTGCAAGCGGTAATGTTGATGTAGATGCTAACGGTGATGTCGTCGGTGTATATGATGTTTGGACAGTGGGAGATGATGGCAAGATTACGGTCATAGACACTGTTAAAGCACAGTAAAGCTGTCAATGATGTAAATTAAAAGTTTAAATTAAATACGTCTATACTTTCATGTATGGCGTATTTTTTCTAGTTTTTGTATGCAACTGAGTTTTGCTTTCATCAAAATTTTTAAAAGTTGATTATTGATTTAATTTTTATTTTTCTTCTGATTCATCTCTAATATTAAAGTAGTGAAAAAGATTAGCAACTGTTAAATCTGATGCTTGTTGTCAATTAGAATTAACTAATGTTCTACCCCCTCTTCTGTTACTTTCCGATTTATCCTATTCATAAAAAGTTCTCAAGAGACGCAATATCAATTGATTCAGGTCTTGGTCATCTTGTGGAATTTCTATTCAGAAATGATAAAGCTTTTCAGAGAATGACAGAAGAGGGTTATTTTTTATGAGCAAAATTCGTTTTACCTAGGCCTTCCCAATGTAGTAATATATAGAACAGCTTCATCGGCAGGAATACCTAAAACATCATTCACCTGATCATCAAAAAAGCCACCGATACCGCTGACTCCTAAATTAAGGCTAATAGCTGCTAAATTAAGCTTTTGACCTAAATGACCAGCATCTAAATGTAAATAACGGTAAACGCGATCGCCATATTTATCAATTGCTGCCTTTAAATCAGCAGTATGAAAGATTACCGCTTTAGCATCCCTTCCTAGCTCCTGTCCCAAACAGAGAAAATGTAATTCCCGACGAAAATTTTTAAAGCGAATTTGTCTTAATTCTTGAGCTTTGGGTGCATAATAATAACAACCGGAATCAAGTCCTTTTACACCAGAAACAGCAATAAAAGTTTCAATTAAATTCAGATCAAAATAATCAGGAGTAGTATCTAAATTTTGCTCTAGATAATTTTCTGGTTGATAAGTAAAATCGAGTAAAGCCTTTAATTCATCAAAAGTCAAATTTTCATCACTATAAGCACGGGTAGAACGACGTTTATACATTGTATTTTCTAAACTGGAAAGATTTCTACCCCAGTCAATAGGTGTAGTAGCAGTAGAAAATTTTTCACAAAAAGGGAAATTATATTTATCTTCTAATGACTTTTCAGGTTTGACTAAGTTTAAATTTTTCTTACCTGTTTCTTCCGCTGTAATTTGAGTATGAAGATGAAAATATTTGAGCAGTTTACCATCAGGAATTGAGGGATATTCAATGTCTGTTGATGAAGGTAGTGCAGTTTTTCCCAAGGGTAAATTTTGTTTAATATCTAATAAATCAGCCAAAGCGATAACAACGGTTGCACCTTCTTGTTGAGGATCAATATACAGCATATTGTTGACAGCTTCATCAATAAAACCGCCAATTAAATGGGGACGAAAATCAGTTATTGCACCAGCTAATTCGATGTTACCTAAAAGATGCCCAGTATCGAGAAAAATGCGCCGATAAGCGCGGTCTTCATAGCGCCAAGCAGAACGATAAAAAACCGCAGTCGTAACAATAGCTAGTTGGGTACTTTCTAAACTAGGATGCCAGAAACAAGCACTTTGTAAATTTGTCCAGACATCACTTTCCCAAAACTGTTTTAAAGAATGAGTGCGACACTGATAGTTATAAAGTCCAGCCGGTAACAATGGTGTCCCACGGGAAACTAAATATACTTCTGCTGGATATAAACCCCCGGCACTAGGGGCAGACCGTAAATATACTGCACTACCCATAGATGGCATTTTGGCGGTGAGTCCATAGCTATGGAATAACAGCTTGGAGAGTCTTTGCCACCATTTAGCGTCTGAATTGTGAGTAAAAGTGTCTGGGTGTTCTTGTAAATAGGGTTTAAGGTCAAAATCAGAGCCAATTTTGTATTCTTTAAATGGTACAGGCTGTTTAGCCCAGTCTAGCTGCTGACTTTTTCCGGCCAAGGTTTCCGGGTCGTATTTAGTCCGCTCGTGGTAATGTTGAGCAATTGATTCGTATATTTCTGGCATAGTATTTTTAATATCCTCAAAAAGTTCTATTTTTTGATCTTGACATTCATCAGCTTAATTTTTTGTCTGAATGAGTAAAATTTTGGCAAGAGTAGAAAAGAATCGCAAATGACTATGAGTGAGCAAATGATACCTATACGTAAAACTCTATCAACCACTGATATTCACGTTTCTTATCTGGAATGGAACAAAGGTAAAGAACCGTTACTACTGTTACATGGTATGGCTGATAATGCCTTGGTTTGGTCTAGTTTAGGAGATTATTTAGCTTCTGAATATCACATTATTGCCCCAGATATGCGTGGTCATGGAGAGAGTAGTAAGCCTGAAAAAGATTATACCTTTGAAAGTGCGATCGCTGATTTAGAAGCATTAATGGATCATTTGGAATGGCCACAAACTCATGTTATTAGTCATTCTTGGACTGGTAAATTAGCCGCTATTTGGGCAAGATACAACCCAAAACGCTTAAAAAGTATCACTTTGGTAGATCCCATTTTTATCTGGAAAATGCCTAATCTGATGAAATTAACCTTTCCTTTTTTGTATAAAGTGTTGCCATTTCTCAAGACGATGGGACCATTTGCCAGTTATGAAGAAGCGGAGGAAAAAATCAAACAACTTAGTCAATTTCAAGACTGGAGTTATTTGCAACAGCAAGTTTTTCAAGCCGGAATTGAACAAAAAGCCGATGGAAGTTGGGGCAGTAAATTTACAATTGCCGCCCGTGATGGCATTTTTGATGCAGTAATTGAAGTTCCAGGTTTTATTAACCCTATTGAAACTCCTGCTTTATTTATTCAACCAGAGAGAGGTGTCAACCGCCAAGATTGGCAAATTAAACCTTACAAAACTAATTTAAAAAACCTCATTTTTAAAAAAGTGCCTGGAAATCATTGGCCATTTTTAACTAAACCAGAAGATTTTAATCAAACAGTTGCCGAGTTTTTAGCAGAGCATAAATAAATAAATAAATAAAAGTATTTGTAATTTGTAATTGGTAATTGCTAATTAGTCCTCTTAGAGGATGTTTTAAAAGTTTAGGGAGTCAAAAATTAAGCCAGTCACCTCACCAATAACATCGAGTTCATTTCCATACTACTTATTGAAGTTCAGAATGTGGGGTATAAAAAATTGAATTAGCAGAGATATCCTACAGCACTTACCAGTAAACTCCAAATACCCAAATTTCTCACCACCAAACCAAAGCTATAGCATATATTAGAAATGGTGGCTAATTGAAATCACGTCCATGAATGAACAACCCAATGCAGACTCATTAAACACGCCAACTGATGAACCAGAATCTAAGTCAAAACAGGATTCTTGGAAAAACCGCATTACTGCTGCTGTCAGTAAAACGACATCTAAATTAACTCAAGTTCTGCCTGTAGATCAGGTCAAACAGACCGTAGGACAATGGTTGAGTGTAAATGATGCTCAAGTTGCTGAGATTTTAGCCACTGTTCGTAATCAGTTACCGACTACAGAAGCTTTGTTGATAGGCAAACCCCAAACTGGTAAAAGTTCAATTGTTAGAGGTTTAACCGGGGTTTCTGAGGAGATTATTGGCCAGGGTTTTCGTCCTCATACTCAAAATACCCAACGTTATGCTTATCCTTCTAATGATTTACCATTGTTAATTTTTACAGATACAGTAGGTTTGGGAGATGTGAGTCAAGATACAGAAGTTATTATTCAAGAATTAATTAGTGATTTAGAAACAGAAGCTACAGGGGCTAGAGTTTTAATTTTAACTATTAAAGTTAATGATTTTGCTACGGCAAGTCTGCGGCAAATCATCCAAGAATTACGTAAAAAATATCCTTATATTCCTTGTCTTTTGGCTGTAACTTGTTTACATGAACTCTATCCTTTAGATGTAGCAGATCATCCTCATTATCCACCGGATTTTGAGGAAATTAATCGGGCATTTACAGAAATAAAAACTAATTTTTCGGGTTTATATGATCAGGCAGTTTTAATTGATTTTACGTTAAAAGAAGATGGTTATAATTCTATATTTTATGGTTTAGAAGCATTGCGAGATAATTTAGCCCAATTGTTGCCAGAAGCAGAGTCAAAAGCAATTTATCAGTTATTAGATCAGCAAGCGGGCGAGAAATTAGGTAACATTTATAGAGATACCGCTAGACGCTATATTTTACCCTTTTCAATTATGGCAGGTACTTTAGCTGCTGTACCCTTACCGTTGGCGACAATGCCAGTTTTAACAGCTTTGCAAGTTTCTATGGTGGGGTTATTGGGTAAATTATATGGTCAGACATTGACGCGATCGCAAGCTGGTGGTGTGGTGAGTGCGATCGCTGGTGGTTTTTTAGCGCAAGCTATAGCACGGGAATTAATTAAATTTATTCCTGGTTTTGGGAGTGTGATTGCTGCATCTTGGGCGGGTGCTTATACCTGGGCTTTGGGTGAAGCTGCTTGTGTTTATTTTGGTGATTTAATGGGTGGGAAAAAACCTGATCCGCAGAAAATTCAAAATGTGATGCAGGAAGCTTTTGAAGGGGCAAAGGAAAGGTTTAAAGGTATGAAAAGTGAGAATGAATAAAATAATTATTTTATGTTAAAATATCTGAAATTAATTTTTGCAATCATCGTCGAAATATGAAATTACCAGAATTAGAACAAGCAACTATAGATCGTGTTGTGGAAATGGCATGGGAAGATAGAACACCCTTTGAAGCTATAGAAATTCAGTTTGGTTTATCAGAAAAAGATGTCATTAAAATCATGCGTCGGGAAATGAAGGAATCTAGTTTTAAAATGTGGCGAAAACGGGTTACTCAGCGCCAAACTAAACATCTGAAAACCCGTGATTTCGTGGCAGGTAGGTTTAAGTCAGATAATCAGAAAACTTAACCATTCATCAATCAAGTAAGTTGAGATTTTTCATGGATTTTTCGTATTTTTAAAAGATAAAATCCCCAACTACTCTAAGAAATTGGGGAATATGATTGATGGTTTAATTGTGTTTGCTGCTAATTTATTTTTTTTATCATTTCTGTAATTTCTGCAACACTCAATTTCAAAACTTGGGCAATCTGTTCTGTACTTAAACCCAGTCTTAATAAACCAGGAATTGCTTCTAATTTAGCTTTAAGTTCTCCTTCCTCTCTACCTTCCTTTTTACCTTCTTGTAAAGCTTCTTGGTAAAATCTGGTTTGTTTTAAATCACTTAGTCCAAACATAGCTTCTATTTACTCCCTATTCATTCTTGGAAACTTATAAATTAAGATTGTTTCGATTAGTTCTAATAATTGCTGCTGTTGCTGTTGAGAATTTACCTCTTTTTTGGTACGGTTAATTAGTTCTCTGGCTTGACTAATGGCTTTTTGTTCATTGGCTATAATTAATTTTATTGTAGCAATACCAATGGGTAAGGGTAATGTTTCTTCTATTTCATCTAGATAAATTACTTTTACTCTTTGACTGATAAAAAATTCTTCATAATGTCTGATATCGCTTGTGTCTATACTGCGACTGGGGTAGATAATCACTGCTTTCCAGGGAGCATCCCAAATGTGTAAAAATAAAACCCGTCATTACGAGCGGAATGAAATGGAGGGAAGTAATCGCATATTAAGACTTTGAGATTGCTTGATTACGCTACGCTCCATTCGCAATGACTACTTATCATTTTTGTGAATTTGCAAAATTGGGATGCTCCCGCTTTCCAGTGGTTTTTGGGTTTGTTTTGACGGATGTAAAGAAATACTTCTGTAAAAGTCTACTGTAAAGGTCTGCATCTAATTGAAATTGCACTTCTAAAAAGTAAATGGAGTTTTCTGTATTTTCTTGAGGTAGAAAAACTCCATCTATCCTCAATGCTGTTTGTTTGACTTCAACTGATGCAAATTGGTAAAAATCGGCTAATTCGGGAGATTTATCAATAAGTTAAAAAAAATGCTGGGTATTTCTTGAAATAAGCGATAAAATATGGTATCTGTTTTCATTGTTTTTATAAAAAAATAAGTTTAAAGGCATCAATCAATTATTCCTGAATAATTCAGTTGAGAAATTAAAATTAAAAAACTAAATTTACTGACTAATTTTTATCTTCACTGATGACCAAAAATTAACTTATCAATACCATGAATTGAAGTTAATAATAGATTATCTTTTGGTTTAGCCAAACTGACCACAAACAGGTGCAATATATGTTAAAATTATAGCAAAATATGACAATTTTTCAAGATTGATTTGACATAATTTTGTATTTTGTCAAGTAAAAAGGCTAAAATCTACATTTTTTGGAGTTTTGCAGGTTATGACAACCTCACAGGAGCGGATTATCCCGACGGATTTGAGACAGGAAATGTCACAATCTTATCTGGAATACGCCATGAGCGTAATTGTTGGTCGGGCGCTGCCAGATGCCAGGGATGGTCTTAAACCTGTGCATCGTCGCATCCTCTATGCTATGCACGAATTAGGACTATTACACGATCGCCCCTTTAGAAAATGCGCTCGTGTGGTAGGGGAAGTGTTGGGTAAATATCACCCCCACGGTGATACGGCAGTATATGATGCTTTGGTGCGGATGGCACAGAATTTTTCCATGCGATCGCCCTTAATTAATGGTCATGGGAACTTCGGTTCTGTAGATAATGACCCCCCGGCGGCCATGCGTTACACAGAATGTCGTCTCCAAGCTTTGACCAGTTCTGCCCTCCTCCAAGATATTGAAGCAGAAACTGTAGACTTTATTGATAACTTTGATGGTTCTCAACAAGAACCTACAGTTTTACCATCCCGCATCCCCCAAATATTACTTAATGGTTCTTCGGGAATTGCGGTAGGGATGGCTACCAACATTCCTCCCCATAATCTCGGAGAATTGATTGATGGGTTAGTAGAATTAATTCACAACCCAGAAATCACAGATATGCAATTAATGCAGTATATTCATGGGCCAGACTTCCCTACGGGGGCGCAAATTCTGGGAACATCTGCCATTAAAGAAGCATATACCAGTGGTAGAGGTTCAATTACCATGCGGGGTGTGGCAACAATTGAAACCATTGAACAACGCAACAGACCGGAACGGGATGCAATAATTATTACCGAGTTGCCCTATCAAACCAACAAAGCGGCATTAATTGAAAAAATCGCCGAGTTGGTAAATGATAAAAGAATTGATGGTATTGCAGACATCAGAGACGAAAGCGATCGCGACGGGATGCGAATCGTGATTGAATTAAAACGGGATGCCTATCCTCGCGTAGTTTTAAACAACCTCTACAAACAAACTCCACTCCAATCCAACTTTGGCGCGAATATGTTGGCCTTGGTAAACGGAGAACCGCAAATTCTCACCCTGAAAAACTTCCTCAGCGTCTTCCTAGATTTTCGCATCGAAACTATTAACAGACGAACCCTTTATCAACTCCGAAAAGCACAGGAAAGAGATCATTTACTGCAAGGTTTATTAATTGCTTTATCACAATTAGATTCAATTATAAATCTCATTCGTAGCGCCCCAGATGCACCTACAGCCAAAGGTGAATTAATTAATAGTTATGGACTTTCCGAAGTTCAAGCCGATGCAATTTTACAGATGCAACTACGACGGTTAACAGCCCTAGAAGCAGATAAAATTCGCCTGGAACACGAAGAATTGCAAGTACAAATAGCAGACTTGCAGGATATTTTGGACAGAAGGGAACGGGTACTAGAAATCATTGAAAATGAAGTTACCCAAATCAAAACCCAATTTGCCACCCCCAGACAGACAATTATTACCCACGGAGAAGGGGACATAGATGACATTGACTTAATTGCCAATGAAAAAGTTCTGATTCTAGTCACAGAACAAGGTTACATTAAACGGATGCCCGTTAATACCTTTGAAGCTCAAAACCGTGCCACCAGAGGTAAAGCCGGTGCAAAAGTCAAAGATGATGATACCATCGAGCATTTCTTAACCTGCTGTGACCATGACAGTGTACTATTTTTTAGCGATCGCGGCGTAGTCTACAGCCTCAGAACCTATCAAATACCCCTGGGTTCTCGCACCAGCAGAGGTACACCCATCGTTCAGATGTTACCCATACCCAAAGAAGAAAAAATTACCTCCATCGTCCCCGTCAGCGAGTTTAGCGACGAAGAATATCTAGTCATGCTCACCAAAGGCGGTAACATCAAAAAAACCGCATTGGCAGCATTTAGCAACATTCGCTCTAACGGTTTAATTGCTATCTCCTTAGAAGAAGGTGATCAACTGCGTTGGGTCAGACGTGCCAGAGTAGAAGATAGTATTATCATCGGTTCACGTCATGGGATGGCCATTCACTTCCGTTGTACCCATGATCAACTACGTCCTTTAGGAAGAGCAACCCGTGGAGTAAAATCCATGAAACTCAAACCCGGTGATGAATTGGTAGGGATGGATATTCTTCCCGCTGCTATTCTCGAAACCTTAAATACAGAAACAGAAACAGAAATCGAAGAAGAAATCATCGAAATTGAGGAAACCACAGAAAACAGTGAAGAAACACTGGAAACACTAGAAAATCTGGAAACACTAGAAACTCCAGAAACGCCAAACAGCACCGGACCCTGGGTTTTAGTCATCACCATGGGAGGATATGGAAAACGCGTACCCGTGGGACAGTTCCGCCTCCAAAACCGTGCCGGACAAGGTTTAACAGCGACCAAATTCAAAAACCGCAAAACCAAAGACAAACTAGCTACACTGCGAATTGTCAACAGCGACGAAGAAATAATGATGGCTACAAATCGCGGTATTATCATTCGTCAGTCAGTCAATGCCATTTCTGTACAATCACGGACAGCAACCGGAGTCAGAGTACAACGTTTAGACGAAGACGACGCTATCACAGGCGTAGCAATAGTTCCCGCCGATGCTGGAGATGCTGAAGAAACAGAATAAGCAAATTAGGGAGACGTTTAAAATCTTACTCCCTTACCTAGTAGTATTAGCTAGTGGCATATCTATGGGGGTGACAGTTGCCCCCATTGGTGCATGGTTTTTAGGTTGGGTTTCCCTTGCACCCCTGTGGGTAATAGTTCTTAAATATACTAAAAAAGTAATCCTTCCTGCGTTGATTTGGGCGATCGCCTATCATGGTATCGCTCTTTTCTGGATCACTGGTATTCACCCCATGAACTGGTTAGGTGTACCCTGGTGGCCAAGTTTATTTATTACCATCTTTTGCTGGTCATTTATTAGCTGTTGGGGCGGTTTGTTAGTCTCCCTCTGGGCATTTCTGATGGTGCGGTTAGATAAACAAAAGCCCTGGTTACGGGTTTTAATTGGTACGGCTTTATGGTGTGGGTTGGAAAGTTTGTGGAGTTCTGGATCTTTATGGTGGAGTTCTTTATCTTACACTCAGTCTCCGCATAATTTGGTAATTTTGCATTTGGGGCAGTTGTCGGGGCCGAGTGCTGTGACGGCGGTTATTGTGGGGGTGAATGGGTTGGTGGCGGAGTCTTGGATTTATTTCGCGCAAAGGCGCAAAGAAGCAAAGAACGCAAAGGAAGAAAGGAAAACCTCTGTGTTCTCCGTGTCTCTGTGGTTCGTTAACTCTTATTCAATCTCAGCAGTAACACTATTAATTACCGCTCATGTTTTAGGGTTTGTTCTTTATTCTCAACCTTTACATAATCTCGAATATACGGGTTTTAAAATAGGGGTTGTTCAGGGGAATATTCCTAATGAGATTAAGTTGCTTCCCCAAGGATTTAGAGGTGCAGTTACGGGTTATACTAATGGGTATTTAACTTTAGCAAATCAAGGTGTAGATGGGGTTTTAACTCCTGAAGGTGCTTTACCTTTATATGAAAGTGATTTTAAAAATACACCTTTGTTAGATGCTATTCAAGAAAAGAAAGTAATTGCTTGGTTGGGTGGTTTTGGAAGGAGGGGAAAAAGTTATACTAATAGTTTGTTTGGTGTAGATAAAAAAGGCGAAGTTACTAGCAGGTATGATAAGTCTAAACTTGTGCCTTTAGGGGAATTTGTGCCTTTTGAGGAAATTATTGGCGGCTTGGTTCAACGGTTATCCCCTTTAGATGAACATCAAGTTCATGGGGCAAAAAATCAAGTTTTTGATACTCCTTTAGGGAGGGCAATTGTGGGTATTTGTTATGAGTCTGCGTTTTCGGAAATATTCAGATATCAGGCTTTTAATGGGGGACAATTTATTTTAAGTTCTTCTAATGATGCTCATTATACCGCAGCAATGGCAGATCAACATCATGCTCAGGATATTATGAGGGCAATTGAAACTGATAGATGGGCGGTGAGGGCAACAAATACTGGTTATTCTGCTTTTGTTGATCCCCGTGGGAGAACTTTGTGGAAGTCGGGATATAATGTTTTTGAAACCCATGCAGAAACTATTTATCCTCGTCAAACTCAGACTTTATATGTGCGTTTTGGGGATTGGTTGATGGTGGTTTTACTGGTGTTGGGGGTGTTGGGATTGCTACTCTAAATTGTATATGCTTTTTTCTTCTCCTACTGCTAATACTGCGGTTTAAAAATTGAAGTATAGCAGTAGTGTTAGGTTTCAGACTATCGTTTAAACTATCATCTATTTTTTTACGAAGTGATGATAAAAACATGATGTCATTGCCTAGATCATAAACTTCATGTCTTTGAAAGATAAATTCATAGATAATTCCTTCTAGTGATAACTGTAAATATTACTAATTAACTTTAGAGAAGTATGCGCCTACCTTTTGTAATGCTGCTTTGTAATCCTCCAATGGCATATTCTAAATGGGTTTCCACAGTCAATGATCATCATAGTTATTAACTAATTCTAGTTGATCTGGTATTTTAGTTCCAGCTTCTAAACGAGCCGCAGATAATACACAGATTAATTTTTCACGTTTACCATTTACCCGTACAGAAGCGGAAACAATTTTAAATTTAGTTCCCAAAAATCAGAGTTTATCAGCTTTTGATTTTAATGCAGATCGTGATTTTGCCACCAGTGCAAAACTGAGTGAATATAGAATTTTACATTTTGCAACTCATGGAATTTTAGATAGGGCTTGCTGAATAAATCTCAAAACATTACAGGTAAACGATTTTAGCGATTTTGACTTTCAAAAAATGCAAGCTTTGATGAGGTGAGAACTGAAAAACCTTGCATTTAATTCCTGCTTCAAGGAAAAATAGTTCCCATCCAACTCTTGAAACTGTCACCTGTCACCTGTCACCTGTCACCTGTCTCCACGACAAGACTTTATCAGCAAACCCTAGATAGTAAACAACCGGAGTTATCAGGTTTGGTTTTATCGTTGTTTGATGAAAACGGTAAATCAGAAAATGGTTTTTTAAGATTACATGATATTTTCAATTTAAACCTGTCCGCAGACTTGGTAGTTTTGAGTGCTTGTCAAACTGGTTTGGGTGAGGAAATAAAAGGTGAGGGTATGGTTGGTTTAACTACTGGTTTTATCTATGCTGGTAGTCCCAGGGTGGTGATGAGTCTGTGGAATGTGGATGATCAGGCGACTTCTGTATTGATGGGCAAATTGTATCAAAAAATGCTGCAAGGGGGCTTAAAACCGGCTACAGCGTTGCGAGAAGCGCAGATTGAGATGTGGCAAGATGAAAAATTTTCTAAACCTGATTTTTGGGCAGCTTTTACTGTACAGGGTGAGTGGAAATAGGGAAAAATATCAACTATGAATACTCCCATCAGGCATGATAGCCGCAGTCAAAAAAGTCTCACTCATATCTGTAGCATTTAAGTTAGCTCTGGTTAAATTTACCTCACACATATTGGCTTCACTTAAATCAGCACCTGTTAAATTTGCACCTTGTAAATCTGCTTTCCACATCCGCACACCACCCATTTTTGCCCCACTTAAATTTGCACCTTGCAAATTGGCAGCGGTAATTGATGCTTGATGTAAATTAGCATCACACAAATTTGCACCTGTTAATAAAGCACCACTCAAATCTGATTCATTTAAATGGGCATTAGTTAACACAGCTTGAGTTAAATCTGCACCACACAAAATTACTTCTGATAAATGGGCATTTTCTAGTTTTGCACCTCTAAGATTTGCTTTACTTAAATTTGCTCCTGTTAACGATGCACCAGTTAAGTTAGCACCGCTGAGGTCTGCTCTACTAAAATCTATCCCACCTAAGTTAGCTCCCTGTAAGTTTGATGAGGTTAATACTATACCGTTAAAGCTTCTTTCTCCTCTGGCATATCTAGTTAAAAGTTCCTGAATATTCATAGTTATTGAGTCCTTAGTCATTAGTTTTTTAATTTTTAATCTATGGCTTGGAATCATCTTCAAATATTGATAATTACTTAAAACTAAATAAAATTAAATAACTATAAGTCTTATGATTTTTAACTCATAAATATATGATAACTATAAATAATGGCATTATTAATAATGTTGATTAAACTTTTTGTAAACTCAGCAAGTCAAGTCATGGCTTTTTACATAAGGTACTGGAAATGGTTTATTTAACCTTAAAAAAATTTAAATTTGATTTAAAAAAGTGGTTAAAAAAAGTTATTGAAAAAATCCGACTAGCATGAACATTCACAGACGGGGAATTACTAGCCGGAATTCGTTCTATTTGTTTATAGCTAAATAACGTTTAGCGTTTTACTACTTAGATAAGTAGACAGTGTTGCTAAGATATTATACTGCTATTCTTAATATTCTTTTTAAGAATAACTATTTCGTCGGTTATCCTCCCGTGGTTTGGCTTTGTTAACTCTTAGTTGACGACCCATCCATTCTGCACCGTCTAATTCTGTAATGGCAGTATCTTCTTGTGCATCTTCAGTCATTTCAACAAAGGCAAATCCGCGTACCCTTCCGGTTTCACGGTCAGTAGGTAAGACAACTCTTTTTACCTCACCATAATCAGCAAACACGGCTTTTAAGTCTGCTTCAGTAGCGCTGTAAGCGAGATTTCCAACGTAGATAGTCATTATTAGTCACGTAATTTTCAACAAAAAGCGATAATTCAGTAATAAATTGGAACGTAGCAAATTTTAAGCCTTGCATAGTTACCTGTGATTTATAGATGGCAAAAATGGCAGGATACTAGCTATCCAGGTTACTAGATCCAAGTACCCAATTTGCCATCAGACTGAACACACGCATCTGCCAATTATGATAACTGATTGTGACATTTTCCAAAGTATGGGATTTTACAAAGAAATATAATATAAATTTATATGCTTTCACATATCTAAAATGAGCTTGTCCTAAGTTGACAATTTTATCGTCAAAAATAGACTTATGTTGACAAACATTGACATAAGTTAGCTAAGAAAAATCCCAACTTGATGTATAATCCTAGTATATCAAGTATTGAATAAGACTATTACCGACGCGAAAACCAAGCATTGATAGTGGTAGTCTGTTTCCAAATCTTAACTTGAGAAAGTCGCGTTGGGCTACAGCGTGCAAGTCTACCGAGGGATAACCGCTCCCATGCTCCCATTGAAGTAGAAAGTAAAGTCTAGCTTTGTCTAGGTTTTATATAGCAGGTGTAATAACAGCCGTCAAAATTGAGATTTCAGTGAAATTATCATTGTTGCGGATTTTAACCGTTAACTGTTGAAGGCTAACGGTTAAAAATTTATTAGTCAATGGAAATTCTTTGAGGCCCAGAGGTCTTAGCATTCTCCGCTTCAGGAATGACTTTAGAGCAACCCTCTGAATTATGATGCTTATTTAGCCAGGTTTTCACAGGATCTTCGTTTAAGTTGAGTCGGAGAACACCAGAGACAAACCCACCTGTAAATGATACTGGATGCTGGGTTAGTTCTTTAAATAGAGGTGATAATTCACTAATAAACATTACCGTCTCCACGTATTGTCGTAAAAATTATTAATTCTTTACTAATTTTAACAGATTCTTCAGCAGTAACAAACCATAGCTGTGATGTAAATTGATGTTCAACCTGTATTAGCATACAATAGGCAACTTTAATAACTAAATTAACATGACTAGCAACTGGGAAAACTTCCTGAAAAATGTAGGTGAATGGCGAGGTTCGTTTACACAAATATCTCCCGATGGTGAAATATTAGATTCTACTCCTAGTATTTTAAATTTAGAAGCCTTTGATAATAATCAGGGTGTAATGTTTAGAATTAGACGTTTTGGAAAAGATAGTGATGATAGTTCTCCTATTCAAGATTATCAACAGGAATATCGCTCTATAGGTAGACAGAATATCTTTTTTAATAACGGATCTTTTTCTAAAGGGACATTACAACTAGCACCATTTACAGAATTTGGAGCAGAATATGGCTTTGTGGATAATGATAGGCGATCGCGTTTAGTTCAATTATTTAATAAAGAAGGAAAATTCACTAATTTAACCTTAATTAGAGAATTTCGCAGTCATAAAGATGCCAAAGAACGCCCACAATTAACCGTAGAACAATTAATTGGTAACTGGGAAGGAAAAGCCCACACAGTATATTCTGATTTGAGGCCATCCGAAAACTATACAAGTTATTTAGAAATTAAAGAAATAGGTAACGGATATTTAGAACAGAAGTTATCTTTTGCATCCCAAACTATTACTTCAAAAGCCAAAATGGCAGATAAAAAACTAATCTTTGAAAAAGAAGGAAGCACACAAGAAATATTATTATTACCCGATGGTATTTCCAGTAATGTTCCCTTACAACTACAAATGAGAAAACCCTTTTTTGTAGAAGCAGGATGGTTAGTAAGAGACAATGAACGCCAACGCTTAATTCGTACTTACAACGAAACAGGTGAATGGGTTAGCTCAACTCACGTCATTGAATATAAAACCAATTAAAGATTTTCCCTTTCTCTGTGTCCTCCGTGCCTCTGTGGTTCATGAAAAATTAAAACATGATCAGGAATGAACCACGAAGACAGGAAGGACACGAAGGCAAAAAGAAATTATGATGAGGGCGTTTGTTCAGGGAACATACACTTATCAGAATCACAACCGCTAGGTCCGGCTTCCGTCATTTCTCCCAAATCATAACGACTTAGAGCGCCACAGAAATCATCGGTTTTCCGCCGTACTTTTACTTCAGCAGACAAACGCTCATAAGTGACTTTGTCTATAGGTTCAAAGGGTAAACGGGGGAATGTTTGAATATCATCAAACCGCGCTAATAAAGCCGCAGAAATGTAACCTTCATCATTTTGAATGGCTTCATAAATCCGTGTTCCCAAGGATTCAACTTCTTCAGAACGTAATTCTAAAGTCGCCGAAGTGTTATGGGTAGTGTAGTATTTTTGCACCTGCATGACAAAATCTAACTGTGCCAATACAGAAAACTTAGATACATCAATTTTATCTGCACCGGGTAAATCTGCCCAAGAAACAGCCACGGGTATTTCTACTAACCATTCTGTACAACGAGGATCAAAAGGATCATTAAGTAAGTTACCTTTTTCATCTTTGTCAGATTGGGAAGGAATGACATTATAACCATAGTCTATACAAGCTAGAGCTACAGGGTCATTTTTACCGAAGGTGATGCGACGAATGAATCTTTGGGCTTTGGGGGGATGCCAACCAGAACTAGCACCGGTCAAGAGAGATTTTGTCCCGCTGGGTTGCACAGTTGTACAGCGGTTGGGGCGTTTAATTCCATGCTTGTCGCAATATTCCCACACAGCTTGATGTACTATTTCTCTCCATTTGCTGAGATATTTTTGCTCACCACGTTTAAATATCAATCCTTCCTCGGTTTCAGGTCTTCCTGCTTCCCACCAACGCAACCAGTCCACACCAAAAGCATGAACGAAGAAGTCAAATAAACCGGTGAAGGAAACGCCGACAATGGGATCAAGTTCCCGACTGTATTGATAGCGGGGTTCTTGGAATTGATGGTTTAATAATGCAGCAACAGATAAAGCACCTGCTTTAAATGCTTCTTCTTGTTCTTTGTAGTTATCGGGGTCTAGTTGGTTTAAGTGTACCTCTGACAAATTACAGTGAAAATTGCTACCTATAATTTCTCCGCACGGGTTTAATCCAAACCTACCTAATCTATGTTCTAGCTCATCAGCATCAATTTCAGGATGGTATTTTTTTATCCATTGCTCTGCTTTTCCTTGCTCGTAAGCTTGCAAAAAGTCTGTTTTCAATTCTGCTGTGTTGAGTAAATCAATATTAGCTCTAGCGACTGCTTCACCAGCCCATTGAATTGCTCCTTCACCGCTATAATACTGCTTTTGAACTGCTGCAATAGATTCTTCTAGAGTAGGTTTATGGTGAAATACTCGGCTATGATTGGCCATCCGCAAAGAATCACGTTCTGGATCTATGCGCCAGTTGCCTTCTGCGTCTTGTTGCCATAGATTATCTTTGGCAGTTGCGCCTTGTTGGTCTTCGGAAACGAACTGTCTCATGCCAGCACTGTTAGAGACTAAAATACCTTCACAGACAAATTCGTGAACAGTTGCAACTTCAATATCATAAGTAGGTGCAGAACGTACATTTAGTTCAACCCCTAAAACTTTCACTGGAACTAAATCAGTTGCTTCGGGAAGATATTTTTTCATGGTGGGGAGAGTCATCTGTTGATGAATCGCACCCCAGTGATATTGAGTGGTGTTAATAATAGGACGAACCATAGCTTTCGGGAAGCCGTGGTCTTGAAATGATTTAGGGGTCTGGCGTTTTTGGATGGAAAACTGAATGGAATACTTTGAGAAGAAGTTTTCAACAGCTTTGAATGCGGCTCCACCAACTGTGACTAATTCGCCTTCCCATTTGCCAGTACGCTTGCGAATTGAACCACCCAACCGGACTGTGATTCCCAGAGATGCGTAAAGTGATTGCACTTGCTGCAAAAATCGCTGGTGAATTGACGCTACTAAGACCCCTTGAGAATGACACCCATCAGCATCAGCAAGACCAGCTAGGTAGGCTTTGCGAATATCTGCTGTACCCAATAGAATGCAATCAGGAATATTTAATCGTTGGAATGCTTGCTTAAATAATTTAAGATATTGATTCAAAGCTGATGAGTTGAATTGTAGCTCGTAGGCTTTGGTTTGGCACTGTTCGGGTGTTCGCAGTGTGTAAGTTTCTAAACCAAATTCGCTCCCAACTGCAATTAAACGTTCCAAAATCTTGGGGCTATCTTCATGAACCCGAAATCTAACTCTTGACCCGTCAGAGCTAACTGAGCCATCACCGTGCAAATAGCCGATGAAGTAAGCAACATCAGGAGTAAGAGCAGGAACGGTGATTTTTTTGGTTTTACCTTGGATTTTACCGCGAAACTCAGGCAGTTCAGTGGGTGTGCCAGGTATAGCTTGTGGTACAAACACCAAGCGATCGCCAGATTGTAAATCTTGAGCCTTGACCATTTTATAATTGCCGTACACATCTGTAAAAACGGCAACTTTATGATCGGCTGTACATTCAAAACTACCATCTTGAGTTTGAATGCGACAAAGGGATTGCTCACCTTGAACAAAGAAGTTAGTAACAGGATAAAAACCCTTGCTGGTGAGAACGCGATCGCCTACACGCACCTTAGCAATGGGAACTAAACCCGCTTCTGTATGAACTAAGGCATCTTCAGGAAGACAGCGCCGAATATTTCCTGCAACAATCGTGACAGCAGCTTCATCAATTAACAAACAGCATTCAACTGAGTTTAATTGTCTACCTAAAGCCTTATTGAGAATGGAGGCACAACGCTGATACAATCCAGGTAATTTTACAGGATTAGCCATACCGCCAAAGCCTTTGAGGGTTTCCCCAGATTGACGGACATCGCTAATATCAACAATTACTTCTACATCGCCTGTAAAGCGTTCATCGCTGGCAAGTTCTAAAAGGGTTTGATAGGATTTTACCCAACCTTCCCGACTGTCTCCCACATGGATAGTCGCGGTGTTAGCTTCTATATCGGTTTGTGTAAATTCACGACGCTGTTCTTGGGGTGTGCTGCCAATTTCACCTGTGATGGTAATATTTAAGCGATTACGGATAGATGGCAGTTGATTAATATACTGTGGTTCGATGATAGCACCAGTGCCACAGCCCATCATGGCTAAGTCCATCATCAAAGCAAAGGCTTTCCAGTCTACCAAGTTGGTAGAAGTGCAGTTATAAGCACCAGAGAAATTTTTGGTTTTGGCTAACCAGTCCGTCCCGCCAACCCATAACCAACGGCCACTGGGTAAGGACTTCATGTTACGTTGCATTTTATCTAAAAGGGTGGCTTCTTCACGGGTGAGTTTTCCCAGTTCGACTAAGCCTTTAAGAGTGCGATCGCATACCTGATCATAACTTTCCCTTAAACCAGCGGCTGTTCGACGGCTGTAAGTTCTAAAAAACACAGGATTGGCTGCTGGAGCAGTTTCGGGAAAAGATGCACTCTGACGTTTACGTTCCAGTTCTTGAACCATAGTTCGGTTTTGTTGCTGACTAACAAATTAAGACTATAACGCCAAGTAGTTAGAGGATGGAAGATTGCTAAATTTGCCACTTGGTGCTATATCTAATTTTGTGTAAATTATGACTATATTTTAGTTTAAGTACAAAACCCTGACGACTGTACGCCAGGGTTGTAAATGCTCAAAATTTTACCTATCAGTTTTTGTGGAATAGGCTATCTGTTTAATATTGCTACGTTGTTAATTTTTTGACTATTCATTAAGCATTGATAGTAAGTAAATATTCTAATTCATTGATATCAGTTACAAGTTTACGTAATTGCTCGCTAAAATAGATAACTTCATAATTAGGTGCAAGTTCTTTTTGTAGTTGCTTCCACAAACTAATTCCTTCTTTTTCAAAAGCTACTTCTTCTTCTGGACTCAAATCTGGTGAATTAGCAGGGTCTTGCAAATTTAATGTTGCATTATAACTGGTTGCCCAATTTCTGAGGCGGTTAATGGTTTCTTTGCTGAGGGGCAGTCTTGCAGGATTGATGTTACCAACTTTATCAACATCTGCCCACCATAAAGGGTCGCACCCATAATCAGCCATTAGTTTGATTTTTATTGCCATAGCTACTCAGGTGGAATTATGGTAATGAGGCTGGATTAGCTCCAACTATATAACCATTATCGCCTACTGTCACTGCTATATAATGCTTTTTTCCCTTAAACTTTACTTCATAGATTTCTCTTCGAGGTTCTACTGTTCCTTGATAACCCAGAAAAATTCCATTGGTTACAGCAATTATTACAACATCAGCGATTTCATCTTCAGAAATTCCCCGTTTGGCAAAGTCTTCTTTGTGTCTCTCTAAAATGTGCAATAGTCCACTACCTTTTCTTCCAGGTTTTCCTTCTTCTAAAAATACGATTTTGCCATCTGCTTGTTTAGCAATCTTTACTATTTTTTCAGGGGTATGCTTAACGTCGCCAAGTTGGGCAATTAAGGCTGATTTTTCATCATTGTTCATTGTATTTATTAAGTAGAAGTAATCAAGAAAATTCATCCAATGAGATGATTTTAGAAATGATTATAACAATCATGATGTATAGGTTTGAAAATTTGACTTTGCGGGAGGTTCAAGTCATGTTAGGAATTTCATTAGAAAGAAGTCGCGCTTATCAAGAAATTAAACAAGAAGGAAGACAAGAAGGAAGACAAGAAGGACTCAAAGAAAGTGCTTTAAATTTAGTGATGCGACAACTAACTAGACGTTTAGGAGAATTACCAGAAGAATTTAAAAATAATATTTCTGGTTTATCTTTAACTAACTTAGAAAATCTTGGTGAAGCGTTGTTAGACTTTACCAGTTTACAAGATTTACAAAGTTGGTTAAGTCAAGTGCAAGATTAATTTATTACTGTTCAGATCCCCGAATTTTCAAGATAATTCAATGATTTATTCTATATTGATAGAAGTCGGGGATCTCAAAAATAGTAGATTTTAAATTATAATTATAGAGCTAATAAATCGAAATTAAATTACAAAAATATCACAGTAATAATAATGTCCCTAGCACCTTGGAGGAGTTTAATTACTCGCGCACTACATAAAAACCGCAGCCTTGTTTATTCCCGCTATCTACAACTTGCAACGGTGCGAGAAAATGGTTTACCTGCAAACCGCACTGTAGTATTTCGTGGTTTTGTGGAAGAGACAAACCAGCTAAAATTCATCACCGATATCCGCAGTGCAAAAGCTGAACAAATACCCAAACAACCAGCAGCAGAAATTTGTTGGTATTTTCCCAACTCCAGAGAACAATTTCGGATTGCTGGAAATTTAATTTTAGTTACTGCTAATTCTCATGGAGATTTACAAACAGCGAGAATTAAAATGTGGCAAGAATTAAGTGATGCTGCACGGTTACAATTTGCTTGGCCTAACCCTGGTAAAGAGAGAGTAAAAACACCAGAAGCATTTACACCACCAGCACCAGATAATATTGAACCAGTAGAAAATTTTTGTTTATTATTACTTGAACCTACAGAAATAGATCATTTAGAATTGCGGGGTGAACCACAAAATCGTACTTTTTATCAAGTTAATGAAAATAAAGAATGGTATTGTGAAGAAGTTAATCCTTAAAGATGAGATAATAAGATGAATAAAATTTGTGATTTGAAGAAATAAATCAATTTATAAATATTAAAAAAGGGTAGGAAAATTCCCACCCCTACCGTTTAAATTCCTGCTCCGTCAAAAAATTCCTGTATTGCTTTATCTTTAAGATGACAAGAAGGTGCTACTTTTAGTAATTTTTCCTCTTCTATAACTAAATTACCAGCAGCTACTAACACAGGAGTTTTGATATTTGAACGTGTTTCTTGGAGTTCTTGGAGTTGTTCTTCCAGTGCTTCAATACGATCAACTAAAGTCCGAATTACTTGTGCTTCTGAGTCTGGTAAGTTGTTGTGTTCTAATGGTGAAACTTTGACTCCAGAACGGTAAACGATCCGTCCTGGTATTCCGACAACGGTACAGTCAGAGGGAACATCTCTCAAGACTACTGAACCTGCACCAATGCGGACGTTATTACCAATTTGAATATTACCTAAAACTTTTGCACCAGCACCTACAACGACGTTTTCACCAACTGTCGGGTGACGTTTGCCAGTTTCTTTACCAGTCCCACCGAGGGTGACACCTTGATAAATGAGTGCGTAGTCTCCAATAATGGCTGTTTCACCAATTACTACACCCATTCCGTGGTCAATAAATACTCCTTGACCAATTACAGCACCAGGGTGAATTTCAATACCAGTTAAAAATCTACCTATGTGAGAAATAAATCTGGGAATAAAGGGAATGCCTATAGCACGCAGCCAATGTGCTATTCTGTGAAAGATTAAAGCTTGTAAACCTGGGTAGCAAAACAAGACTTCTAACCAATTTTGGGCTGCTGGGTCACGTTCAAAGATGATGCGAAAGTCGGTACGCAATTTAGAGAACATTGATATAGTACCCTTGAACAGCAAAGCAAGCTACTTTAATATTTTATCGTTAATTGGTTATTAGTTAGTCGTTGTTAATTATTAGGTCAACTATTCTTCTACTTTGATGGTGTAGTTGAATTTATCTCCAGGACTAAATGTACCTGCCCAAATTTTATATTTACCTTTTTTCCATTGGCGATCGCTCACGCTTGCATCTTTACTTCTACCTGTATCATCTCCACAGCGGATTGTCTGATCATCTGGGCCTTGGATAAATAAGGTAGTATCTTTTCCGTTACTATTGATTAATATTTTTAGCTCCTCGAAATCTTGCTCTAAAACTAAAATGTGATCTGGGTTTGGATCACCAAAACCAATACACACTCTTTTATCTTTGTCTCTGTTACTCATCGCGGATAGAGAAAAAGAACCACCTGTGTAACCTGACGCTTTTCCTTGTTCTAATTCAAAACCTGGGGCTAATTTTAGAGTCCCGAAGTTTGCTTTCTGGGCTGCTACAGGTGTTGTAATCATAGCTGTGACTGCTGCTAACAGCAAGCTAAACCGAATTTGAAGCCAAAGGTGACGATTGTTCATGAACCTATCTCATTAAGTTGTTTTGTGACTGAGTATACTAATTTTATGTAAAAAAGTACCTCATAGATAGTGTTGAGATCACGCTTGTCTTAATCATGGGATCACTATTTTATTCTTCAATAAATTTTGCGGAATTTCCAGATTAGCACCCATTCAAGTAAGGTGGTTATTTTTGAGGGTTTTTAGCTATTAGACTGGGAATTTATGCCCCGTTTGGTTGTTTTTTATGGTTGTAGACGCAAGAATACACCACCTTTGAGTATTTCTGGTCTCTCTTCATAACTACTGATTGTCAGCGATCGCAAATGATCAAATAGTGGTTTTCCTAACACTTCTACAAATTCAAGTAGGGGTTGTTGACGCTCTAAAAAATCTTGGCTTTTTTTCCAGTCAATATATACATATCCTTGGTTTGGTTGAGGAATGGCTACAATATTATCCTGAAAGTTACTATTTTCTATGAGGGGTTGTTCTTGATGGGTGAGAATTTTTTCCATTACTCCTAAATCAGAAGTAAATATCTCATAATTATTAATGCTGGTATGCACTCCTTTAACTTTGGTTTCTACATTAACTGAGGTTTGATTTTCGGTTGCGGTTAATTCTGTCCAAGCTGTAATTTTTTGATTATTTAAAGTTACAGAACTAGAATTCAACCCTTTCTCATTAGCAATGCGGTCTAAATTCTTTAAACCTGATGCTAATTGTGGTGATTTTTCTACTACAAATACCCAATTAGGATGGATATTTTCTGGATTTCGTAAAATTGCTAAAGCATATTCTCCCGTTACCCAATTGAAAATATCTTCACTCAAGTTTAAACCCCATTGTTTTTGCACTTCTACTAGAGGTTTTAACCAACGAGTTATGGCTTCTTGCTGAGAACCGTAAATTGTTTTTGTTCCTTGTTGCCAAAGTTTACCTAAGTTACTGTTAGTTAAATTGCTCAGGTTTGTGCCAGCGATCGCCAAACCTGCTGATTCGGGAATATACTCTAATGCACCTACTGGTTTAGTTTGTGGTTTAGATACAGCTTCAATTGGAGATGTAGTTAAAAATGTACTTTCTGCTAGTAATCCTTGGGGTTTTAAAACCAAGGAAATAATTTGACTATTATAGGTTGGTTCTAGTAATTCTAAACCTTGCCATTGTGCGATTTCACTTAAATTAAAAAATGCTAAAGCTAGAGCATTTTTTGGTAATTCTTGAATAGCTTTTTGATAATCAGGAGAACTTTCTAGATTCAAATTTGGTACTTGGACATTGGTGATAGCTTCCCTGATTACTTTAGGATTATTTGCAAATAAAACAAACTTATCAACAACCGCAGCAGCTAAAGAATTTTGATTTTTTTCCGATGTTGTTATTTCCTGATTGTCATAAAGTAGTTTTACACCCTTGTATTGTTTAACTTGTAAATTTGCTCCTGCTAAAGCTCGTTGAGAAAATAACAATTCTACAAATTCCTGACTTTTTTCTGGGTTATCTGTAGCTAGTGCCATCAAATAACCTGGTTGTAGTCCATTTTTAGGATCATGATCTATATCTTCACTGGTTACAGCTAAGGTAATTTCATTACTTAGCCAAGGTTTAATATCTTTTGAGAAATCTATTTTAGTTTTAGCGAATAAACTGTTTTTGATCTGAGAAAATTCCCCTTGTTGTCCTAAAGACTGCAAACCTTCGGGATTTACTAATAATGACACCATAGCAGGTGACACTTTTGACACAAAAATAGCAGCACCTGGTTGATTGATAGGAGTGCTTAATTTAACTGGACTTTTCACGAAAAACCAGTAAAAGCCAGTAATAACAATTAGTAGCACGGCAATGACACCAGCTACGAAAAAACCAAAAAATGAGCGTTGACTGTTCACTTAAACTTTATTTCCCAGCTTTTTGTCACCATGAATAGTATGACAAAATATAGGATTATTTAGGAAAACTCCATGACAGGTCAATCTCTTAACCAACCTTTAACCCAAATCAGCGTAGCAGAACTAGCGCAGCGTCTAGCTGAGGATGATTCTGGTTTGCAATTAATAGATGTACGTGAACCTCAAGAAGTGGCGATCGCTAAAATAGAAGGGTTTGCTAACCTGCCTTTAAGTGAATACGAACAATGGAATGGGGAAATCTCCACCCGTTTTGATGCTGACGCAGAAACTTTGGTGTTATGCCATCATGGTGTTCGTTCTGCTCAAATGTGTCAATGGTTAATGGATCAAGGTTTTACTAATGTTAAAAATATCATCGGTGGAATTGCCGCCTACTCGACGTTAGTTGATCCTTCTATTCCTCAGTATTAGGGAATAGGAAACAGGGAAGAGGGAACAGTCAAAAGACTGATAACTGATTCCCCCTGTGTCAGCAATGTGACTGAACTAAAAGTTAAATTTTGTAGCTAAAAACACAGCTAATACTCTTAACAATATGAAATATTATAGTTAATAGATAGAAATTTATCTTCTTGTGTGTCATGAGTTATAATGTGCTATTCAGTACACACAAAATAAACATTCAAGGGAAGCTTTGCACCCAGGGAATATAGTATAAATAGATAATTTGCAATTGTGCATTCATAATTAATTAATTTTTTCAATTTTTTCGGTTTTTCGGTCTGATTTTTCAACTTTTCCTTAAAATTTGCCTTTAGTAACACATAATCTATGCAAGTCAAGCTGACAAATCGCCAACAGCACATACTTTGGGCAACTGTACGCCATTATATCGCTACAGCAGAGCCTGTTGGTTCTAAAACTCTCATTGAAGAATTTGATCTTGGGGTCAGTTCTGCCACTATCCGCAATGTTATGGTGGTTTTGGAAAAATCAGGGTTACTTTACCAACCACATACTTCTGCGGGTAGAATCCCTTCTGATTCTGGTTATCGTATTTATGTTGATAAATTGATGAAACCTTCGGAAACTCTAGCTAGGGAGGTAGAATCAACATTTCAACAACGTCTACATTGGGAAGATTGGAGTTTAGAGGCTCTATTACAAGGTGCTGCTCAAATACTGGCAACATTAAGCGGCTGCATTACTTTAATTACTATGCCTCAATCCCAAACAGCACAGTTAAGACATTTGCAACTTGTACAAGTTGAAACTGGAAAAATTATGCTGATTGTGGTGACGGATGGTTATGAAACCCATTCTAGGTTGATGGAATTATTTCCTGAGTCTGCTGATACCAAACTAGATCCCGAAGCAATTGATCGGGAATTACAAATAGTTTCTAATTTTTTAAATACTCATCTGCGGGGTTGTACTCTCTTGGAATTATCTCAGCTTGACTGGAGTAAATTAGACCAAGAGTTTCAACGTTATGGGGAATTTCTCAAAAGTTCCTTGACAGAATTACTGCATCGTGCATCTACACCCTCAACAACACAAATCATGATCCGGGGTGTGGGAGAGGTGTTACGTCAACCGGAATTTTCCCAAGTGCAGCAGGTACAAACGATTATGCACTTATTGGAAGAAGAACAAGAGCAATTATGGCGGCTAATATGTGAAGAACCGGAAGTAGAGGAAACAGGTAAATCCAAGGTAACGGTGCGGATAGGTGCAGAAAATCCTTTAGAACCTATTCAAACCTGTTCTTTAATTTCTTCTACCTATCGTCGAGGTTCTCAACCGGTGGGAAGTGTAGGTGTTTTGGGGCCGACTCGGTTAGACTATGAAAATGCGATCGCTGTTGTAGCCGCAGCAGCAGATTATCTGTCTGAAGCTTTTAGTCATACTGCGTAAATCGTGTTGGGAAAAATATCTTTTATTTATTGGCGTTGCTGAATTATGGGATGACTTCATGAACGATTAAACTACACTCATTTTGTAAAAGGTATCCCTAAATCCTTACAAATCTTCCTAGCCAAAATATCATCTATTTCTTGGTGTCTAGGAATAGCGGATCTTCTATTTTTTTCAGGATTCCACCACCAAGAATGACGAGAACCTTCACGAATAAACTCACAACCACACTCCTGTAAATGGCGTAGTAAATCCCCACGCTTCATAGTGCGATCGCTTCCTCAACATAATCATTACCCGCAGCTTCTATAGCATCTTGCCGGTTAAATTCTAATGCTTCTAAAAGTGTAATTCGTAAACTTTCTAATAATTCCTCTCGCGTTGCTTCCTGACAATTCACACCAGGGATTTCTTCAATCCAACCTAACCACCAATCACTGGATTTTTTAATTATTGCTGTATACAAAATCCTTCCTCCTTAGCTGTAGCAGTGTTGAATATTCACCTATCATAGCAATTTATCTAGAATTGCTGAAAATTAGAGCGATCGCTAAACTAAAATTACTCCCTTCCCAGTGATAAAATTACCTATCTTCTTCTCTTATTTCTTTGTGTCTATATCTTCGTGTCTTCGTAGTTGATTTTTCTGATATATTCTTTAGTCAGAATCTCAACTAACCTACCTTTTCAAAAACTTCTGACCCATCTTCACCACAAAACTATTCACCTCCGGTATTCTCATCATCCCCGCAATAACCGCAAACACCCCAATTCCCACCCCACCAGCAACACACAACTCAATTATTAAAACAACTAAACCCTGATTTCCCAACACCTGCTGACAACCAACTAAAGTGCCATAACTTGCAACTCCAGCAACCACACTACCCGCACCTAAACCGAGAATTGGTAAACTCCATTCCCGCAAAGGTAAACCATTTAATTTCCGATTTAACAACCACAACAACATTAAAATTGAACTACAATTAACACCAACCGTAGCTAAAACTAAACCAGGCGCACCAAAAGGTTTAACTAAAATAAAATCTAAACTAGCATTCAATAAAATATTAAACGTACTAATTCTAAAAGGTGTTTGTCCATCACCTAAAGCATAAAATACCCTCACCAAAACATCCCTTCCTAAATAAGCAAACATCCCAATTCCATAGGCAATTAATAAGGAAGAAACTAACTCAGTTGCTTCTTGTGTAAATGCTCCCCGTTGATAAACTATTTGCACAATTGGTTCAGATAAAGCTATCATTAATGCCCCCAAAGGTAGCATTGTTACCGCAGTTAATAACAGTCCTTGACGAATACGTAATTTTAAATCTGGCCAGTTTTCCGGTTCAGCTAACTTGGCGAATATCGGTAATAAAGGTAATAAAATAATATTAGAAATAATTCCCAATGGAGTTTGTACTAATAAATTGGCATAGTTAAAACCTGCCGCTGCACCTTGAATGGGACTGGCAAAATATAAATCTGTTGCCACATTAATCGGCATCATTCCCGAAGAAATTGTTGCCGGAGTCATAATTTTAATTACTTCTTGCACTGCGGGAGATTTAAAATCAAACCTCAATCTTAATGAACCTAAACCTAACCGCCATTGGACAATTAATTGGACTAACCATTGTAAAATTGCCCCCGCTAAAGTGCCAATAGCTAATACTATTCCCCCAATTAAAGCTAACTCTGGTTTAACAATTTCCTGTCCATATTGTAAAGCTAAAATACCGATACCAATTACAACGGTAAGACTAGATAACAAAGGACTAATTGACAGTAACCAATATTGATTGGCTGCGTTAAGAGTACCAAAACCAATGCCAATTAAACCAGCAAATAAAGCCATGGGGGACATTATTTGTAATTGACGAATAGCAATTTCTCTGGTGTTTGGTTCTAAACCATAACCAACAATATCAATAATTGGTTCTGCCAAAAAAATCTGGGCAACTGTGACTAACAACAACAACCCACCAACTATAGTGGTTACTGTTTCAACGATGGGTGCAGATTCTTCTTTTTTCCGTTTAGCTAAAACGCTAACAATGGCACTATGTAAAGGGCCATTCACACCACCTAATAAAATTAACAAAAACCCAGGAATTATATAGGCATAACTGTAAGCAGTAGCAGCAGCACCCACACCAAAAACAGCGGCTATGACTTGTTGTCTAATTAAACCAAATACTTTACTAATTAATGTTGCTGCGGCAACAATACCAGCAATACCAGCAAAGGAACGAGAGGGTTTTTCTTGTTGTTGTTCGGACACGAATAATACCTATAAACCTCTTACAGAGTATATATATGAGAATATTGAACCTGAAATCTTAACATTACCCTCTTCTTTACTGTCACCTGTCACCTGTCACCTATTTACATCCCAAACTGTCTCGTGTAGCAACCCCAGTTACAGGGTTAACACCATCGGCACGTTCACAAAATAGTGATACCTGATATCTATCAATTAAAGCATCTGTAAAATCAGCCCCGGTGATATCCGCATCATAAAAACGGCTACGGGTTAAAGTCGCTTCTGTGAAAATAGTATTTTTCAGATTAGCACCATCTAGGGTAACACGATCAACTAAAGCACCTGTTAAATTCGCATCTTGTAAATTTGCTTTGAGTAACACACCTTTGGTTAACATGGTATTAGTTAAATTTGCCCCTTGAAAATTTGTCCCGCGCATTTCCGCAGCGACAAAATTCACTCCAGTTAAATCAGTATTAGAGAAATCACGATTTTCTAAAGAAGCATTATTATAGTTGATGGTGTTAACTTGTGCAAAAGCTGGTTGGGGATTAATAATTATCCAAAAACCAGCGAGAACCAAAATCAACAGTAAACTAAATAATCTCAACAAATTTTTTTTCATGATCTTAATAATTCTCAAATGTAGGGGTTTAGCATTGCTAAACCCTCACTTTAACTGATTTTGTCCCAATCACCAATCATTGATCACTATTGCCAATCTTGACCAATACGAATTGTCAAATCAGAATCTAAATCACCATTGGCAGAAACATCCACTTGACCTAAGCCTAAAACTGCTTGCAGTTCTGTACCTGGTTGTGGATTTCCTTTTTGCACAATAATCTGAGTTTGACGCTGAGTATCCGGCCAGTCAGCTATGGTGTAGATGTTTTGAAAACCTTTCTCTTTAAGATAAGTAATCACTTTTTCTGTTAAATGAGGCCGATTGGAAGCGTTTTGAATCGCAATTTTGAGGCGATAAACTGGACGTGAATCTGATTTCACCCCAGCTATATTTACGCCAACATAATCATTCAATAAGCTTTGTTGTCCTGTGAGATTTAACCAATAACTATTAGGATTTTTACTGAATTTGCTAAATGTCCCCGGTAAAATAGACATTTGGAAATTATCCCGTTCTACATTCACAGAAAAATTAGCCAATGCCATCATTTCTTCCATTTTCAAGTTAGTGTCAAAATACTTTCGCATTATGCGAGTAATTTGCGGCAACCTGGGTAAAACTGTAGGATTATTTAGCCTTTGCAATAAGGAATTGATTAATGCTTGTTGTCGTTGTACTCTTGGCAAATCATCAACATTTGATTCCCTAAAACGGGCAAAATGTTCTGCTTGTTCACCGTTTAAGGTTTGCCAACCACTAACTAAATTCACCGTTGAACCGTTATTTTGATAGTTAATTGGTTGGGGTACAAACATATCTACACCGCCCAATTGATCAACTAATTGCCGCAAACCGCTAGTGGAAAGGCGAATATACCGATCAATGGGTGCATTACTTAATGTACGACTAACTACCCGTGCTGCTAAAACTGGCCCTCCTTTGGCGTTAGCTTCAGATACCTGAGTTAAGCCCTGTTCTGGCAGAGAAATCATTGTTCCTCTGGGAATGGAAAGTACACGAATAGATTTGTCGTCAGGATTTAACCGGATCAGTAACATGGTATCACTGTGACCAGTAAAACTTTCTGGAGAACCGTCAAGAGTACCCTTCACAGGTTCAATTCCCATGACTAAAATATTCATGGGTTTTGATAGTTTATACTGAGAAAGTTTATTCCATAAGTTACCTGGTACTTTTATCTGATCTTTAGTGGTAGTAGATCCAAAATCATCTTCTTTGACTTGATCTAAATTACTCCATAAGGGAGTCCATAAAGCCACAGTTGATACCATTAACCCGGATAAAATGATACCAACCATAAAAGTTAAAATCCACAATAACCATTGGGGCATGGTTAACCCCAATCGGTCAGAGAGTTCATTCGGCACATTACCTACTGACTTAGCTACATGACGTGGATTATTTACTGACTGTTGCTGTTTAACTTCTGCTCCAACTCTCTGTACTGGTATGCCTATAAACTGATTGTCAGTTCTTTGAAATTGTTGCGGTTTTCCCTCTTGATCTAATGCTGTCAATTGCTGAGGTGTGACCTGATGTTCTGACCATTGAATTTGTTTAACCACAATTATCTCCCCACTCAACCAATCCCTAAAGGTATGTTAATGCAAGCTACAAATCTTGTTGCCAAAGTTAGAGCTATCTTTGCAAGTTTTTGATTTTCTGGATTTTTGATTTTATTGGTATCCTAACCCTCAAGTTTTCAAATGGTTAATAAATCAACAATTCTCAAACATTTGGATTTATCAGTATCAGTAAATCGCAAAATGAATGAATATACACTTACAGCATCTGGCAGGTAAATAAGTTACAAATGTAAGTTAAAAAGTCTTGCAATAAAAGAGTTTTACCGCTGACTGCTAACTGCTAAACACTATTCGCTGCTGTAATATTGTTCTAAAGTAAGTGTATTAGAGAACATGAATAATCAATTTATCCCTGTAATCTTGGCTGGTGGTAAAGGCGAGCGTTTTTGGCCTTTAAGCCGCCAAGACAGACCAAAACAGTTTTTATGCCTAGATGGTAGTTCTAGAAGTCTACTCCAATCAACTGCTGATAGACTGTTAACCCTTGGTGGGGGTTGGGATCACTTGTGGGTAATCACTTCTAGTCAAATCTCTGAAGGAGTACGAGAACAATTACCCGATCTGCCATCTGCAAATTTGCTGATCGAATTACAAGGAAGAGACACCGCAGCCGCTGTTGCTTGGGCAAGTTTGGAAATTAAGAAGCGTTACGGGGAAGAAGCTGTAATTGGCTTTTTTCCCGCTGATCACTGGATTGCAGATCAAGAGGTATTTGCATATACATTGAGTGCGGCTACCCAGTTAGCCACTAGCACACAGGCAATTGTCACTTTGGGGATCAAGCCTACTTTTCCCTCAACTGGCTACGGTTACATTGAACAAGGTGAAAAGATTGGTAGCTTTAATAATCTGCCAGCTTATCATGTCAACCGCTTTACTGAAAAGCCTGACCGGGAAACAGCGGAAAACTTTTTATCAACGGGACGGTTTAGCTGGAATAGTGGTATGTTTGTTTTTCGGGCGGGTGTTGTTCTGGAAGAACTACGTACCCATGCTCCAGAAATTATCACACCTTTAGAACAATCTGTCCCTGATATTTATCCCCAGTTACCTAAAAAAAGTATAGATTATGCGTTGATGGAAAAAACAAGCCTGGCTTATGTTTTACCGGTAGAATTTGGTTGGGATGATCTGGGTGATTGGAATGCTATTGAACGTCTACTGAAAAAAGATGATCATCCTAATGTTGAATTAGCTACTCATGTGGGGTTAGATACTCAAGGGGCTATTGTTTACGCCTCTAATCCAGATGATGTAATTGTGACTATTGGTTTAGAGGATGTGGTAATTGTGCGCGATCGCAATGCTACCCTCATAGTTAAAAAGGATCGCACTCAGGAAATTAAGCAAGTTCTTAAAACCTTACAAAGTGACCCCCGATTTACGGATTTGCTGTAAAATTTAGCACCCTTGGTAGAGACTTAATAGTCTTATTCTCAATTATATCTGGATAATTTATTCTAGTCTGTAATATTGAGCTTAATCAACACTTTTGGGTCTTCACCAAGGGGATCATGATGAAATTTATTTTTGGTTAATAAAAACCCAGATTTCTTCATCAAAAACTTTTAATAAATCACTGAATGTGATCATTTTTCCCTAATTTTGAATAATATTGAATGTTGAATTTATTGGTTATCAAAAATGTTTTTAACTCACACTGTACCTAGACAACGGGAAATTATTGAGGTAGTCTTCCGCAATGGTTGGGATTATATGCGAGGTTTACTCACTGGTGGTAAAACTGATGAACCCCAGTTACCTACACCAGCGGTATTAAAAAATATTTTGGTGGATTTGGGGCCAGTTTATGTCAAGCTCGGTCAACTACTTTCTACCCGTCCAGATTTATTGAGTGCCGCTTATATTGAAGAACTTTCATCTTTACAAGACGAAGTACCCGCAGTTCCTTGGTCGGAAATAGAAGTTATTATCCGCAAACAGTTAAAAAACCCACTAGAAGAAACTTTTCGGATGGTTAATCATCTTCCAGTGGCTGCGGGATCAATTGCCCAAACCCATCGGGCTATTTTAGCAGATGGTCGGGAAGTTGCACTCAAAGTCCAAAGGCCAGGAATAGATATCACTATTGCCCAGGATATCGCCTTAATTCAAGGTATCGCTGATTTGGTAGCCAGAACTGATTTTGGGCAAACCTATGAAATTAAATCCGTTGCGGAAGAGTTTACGAAGGCTTTGGAAGCAGAGTTGGATTTTACACGGGAAGCTGGTTATACCGATCAACTGCGGCGGAATTTATCCCAAAGTCCTTGGTATGATCCTACACAAATTGTGGTCGCAGAAATTGATTGGAGTTTGACTACCCAAAAGTTACTGGTGATGGAATGGTTGGATGGTGTGCCTTTACTTGACGCAGATTTAAGTGTTGGTGATAGTGATACTGAACAAGATTTAATCAGTAAGCGTACAGCTATCACTAGCTTGTTATTTAGGGCATTTTTTCAGCAATTATATATTGATGGTTTTTTTCATGCTGATCCCCATCCTGGTAATTTGTTCTATCTCGCAGATGGCCGGGTGGCTCTTTTAGATTGTGGGATGGTGGGGAGACTTGATCCCCGCACTCAGCAAATTTTAACGGAATTGTTATTAGCAATTGTAGATATAGATGCTCAACGCTGCGCTCAGTTAACTTTACAACTTTCTGATTCTGCTCAACCTGTGATTTTGGCTCGGTTAGAAAATGATTATGACCGAATGTTGCGACAGTATTATAATGCCAGTCTGACTGATATTAATTTCAGTCAAGTTATCTATGAGATTTTACAGGTAGCTCGCAATAATAAAATTCGCTTACCCAGTAATATGGGTCTTTATGCGAAAACTTTGGCAAATTTAGAAGGGGTAGCCCGTAATTTTAATCCTAATATCAATTTATTTGATGAAATTAAACCTTTAATTACAGATTTATTCCGTCGTCAATTGTTGGGAGATGCTCCTGTGCGATCTCTCCTTCGTACAGCTTTAGATATTAAACGTCTCTCTTTACAATCTCCCCGTCAAATCGAACTCTTGTTAAATCGGGTTACTTCAGAAACTCTACAATGGAACTTATCATTAAAAGGATTAGACGGTTTACGTCGAACTATGGATGATGCTGCTAACCGTCTTTCTTTTAGTATTCTGGTCGGGTCTTTAATTATGGGCGCAGCCATGATTTCTAGTCAAGCCCAAACATCTCAATTATCTTTTGTAAGTAGTATTTTATTTGCTGCTGCTAGTTTATTAGGGTTATGGTTAATAATTAGCATTTTGCGATCAGGACGTTTAAAATAGTCGAAGCGACTCAAATTAGCGGAGTATTGTTAGCTTCATAAGTGTTAATCTTTGTATCTAATTGATAATGATATTTTATCAGTATACAAAGCATATCCATGTAATATTCTGATTCTTGAATTATTTCTTTTTTATGTCAATGATCATAGCAGAAAACCTCAGTAAATCCTATCCAGTAGCTATTAAACAACCTGGATTAAAAGGAACTATCAACCACTTTTTTAACCGTAAATATCTTAATATTAACGCTGTTAAAAATATATCTTTTACCATTCAAGCAGGAGAAGTAGTCGGTTTTTTAGGTCCTAATGGTGCGGGAAAAACCACAACTCTAAAAATGCTCACTGGTTTAATTCATCCCTCCAGTGGAAAAGTCAATGTCGCTGGTTTTATTCCCTTTCGTCGTCAAGAATCATTCTTACAAAACATCACCCTAGTCATGGGACAAAAACAGCAATTAATCTGGGATTTACCAGCACTTGATTCTTTGAAAATTAATGCCGCAGTTTACAATATTTCTGATCAAGAATTTCATCGTCGTCTTGGTGAATTAACAGAAATGCTATCTTTGGAAGGTAAACTTACTCAACCTGTCAGAAAACTTTCATTAGGGGAAAGAATGAAAGCTGAATTATTAGCAGCACTTTTACATCGTCCCCAAGTTTTATTTTTAGATGAACCAACTTTAGGATTAGATGTAAATGCTCAAGTCGGAGTACGGGATTTTTTAAGAGAGTACAACAAACTATATCAAGCCACAGTATTATTAACTAGCCACTACATGGCAGATATTACAGCTTTATGTGAAAGGGTATTGTTAATTCACCAAGGAGAATTAATGTATGATGGTAATTTAGATGAATTATTAGAAAGCTTTGCACCTTACAGAGAAATTAACATCGAATTATCCCAACCTTTACCAGCAGAAAAACTCATGTCCTATGGAGACATTCAACTCTTAGAAGGTCGCACCGTTAAATTTATCGTGCAAAGAGACGCACTTACCAGCACAGTATCACAAATTTTAGCTAATTTAGAAGTCATAGATTTAACAGTCACTGAACCATCTGTAGAAGAAGTGATTGGTAGAGTTTTTCAATCTGGTGTTGTTGAATAGGTGACAGGTGCTACGCCACAGTGACAGTATGATGAGGAATAGATAATAGTAAACTTAACATAAAATTCACCAGAAAATATTGATATCTACCATGAAAAACTTTACTAAAAAAATCCTTACTTTATTAACAGTATATTATGCCTATATGCTGGAATATCGCTCCGAACTGGTGTTATGGATTTTATCTGGAACTTTACCAATAATACTTATGGGAGTTTGGATACAAGCAGCAGAAGGAGGCAACTTTGGCTTAACATCACTGGAATTTGCCAGATACTTTTTCGCTGTTTTTCTCACCAGACAATTAACAGTTGTTTGGGTAATTTTTGATTTTGAAAGAGAAGTAGTAGAAGGTAAACTTTCACCCCGGTTATTACAACCAATTGACCCTGGTTTTTATCATCTAGCTACTCACGTTTCTGAAAGATTTGCACGAATGCCACTGGTATTTTTAATAATAGGTTTATTTTTCTTATTATATCCCCAAGCTTTTTGGATACCAAGTTTACCTAATATATTATTATTTACCTTAGCTGCGGTACTTGCTTTCACGCTGAGATTTATAATTCAATATACATTTGCTATGTTTACTTTTTGGACGGAAAGGGCTACAGCTTTAGAAAATTTTTGGTTTTTATTTTTTCTATTTTTCTCTGGTTTAATTGCACCTTTAGAAGTTTTTCCAGAAAATGTTAGAAACGTAGTTATGTTTACACCATTCCCTTACATGATTAATTTTCCTGCTAATATTTTAGTAGGAATACCTGTAGATTTAACCAGGGGATTTTTATCAATGTTAGGGTGGATACTCATATTTTTAGGACTAAATCGCTTGTTATGGCGTGCAGGTTTAAAGCGATATTCAGGCATGGGAGCATGAATATAATTTGTAATCAATCTTCCTGGGGGCAATCATCCCAAAGAGTGGTAATTTCTCGTAAACTCTGATGAGTGCCATTACCTAAAATTAAATGATCCAACAAGGGAATATTTAAAACTAGCGCCCCTGATAATAATTGTTTTGTTAATTCTATATCTGCCTCACTGGGTTCTAAATTGCCAGAAGGATGGTTATGGGCAATTATCATCCTGGTTGCACCATGTCGAATTACTTCCCGAAAAATATCACGGGGGGAAGCTAAGGTTTCTGTGGCAGTGCCAATGGTAATTACTTTTGTCCCCAAAAACCGATTTTTCACATCTAATAGTACCACTGCAAAACGTTCCTGACTTTGCCACATTAAGTCTTGACTCAGGGTAGCGGCGGCGGCTAGAGGACTATCAATGACTGTACCATCGGCAGGACGGGATAAAAAAACTCGTTTACCTAATTCTATCGCTGCCAGAATTGTCGTAGCTTTTGCAGATCCCACACCATGAATTTCCATTAATTCAGCAGGTGTTACTTCCCGCAAAGCACCTAAAGGATCACGTTGATTTTTTCCTAATTCCTGTAAGATATGTTGTCCTAAACCCACGGCGGAAAGTTTACCTGGGCCTTGTCCAGTTCCCAACAAAATAGCAATTAATTCCGCAGTAGCTAATATTTTTGCGCCATGAGTCATTAATCTTTCACGGGGACGCTCATTTTCAGGTAGATCGGCAATTCTAAGGCAGTATGTCATATAACAACAAAGGGACAATGCACCAAAGATGGAACTATTCTTATTTATCCCTTTTTACAGCCGTAAATTATATTTAGTGACAAAAATATTTATTAAGTAGTCAGGAGTCAGAATAAATATCACCAATCCCCAATGCCCAATAACTAATTTACAGCTTCTTGGTAAATGATTTCTTGAAACTGAATAATATCTTTCTGTGGGTCAGCGATACTGACTTTCACTGATACTTGTTCACCTAAGCACACAGTACGTCTAAACATCATTGGTAACTGCAAACCTAAGTCTTCTAACAGAATTAATGCCAAGTTACTATCTTCCCGCAACCACATCAAAACTGTAATTTGCCATACTTGTTCAGGATGACGACGCAAATATTCCAAAGCATAATATCTGTTAGTCTGTCGTTCTACCATTGTTAGTTCTTGGGTAGTAGTGGTGACTGTCATCATCACTTCTTTTAGTTCTTCAGCAGAAAAGGGCAAGTTTTCTCCCCGCAAATGTGCTTTAAGTTGGAAGTGGGTGAGTAGGTCGCTGTAACGACGAATAGGGGAAGTTGCCTGGGTATATGTATCTAATCCTAATCCAGCATGACGCACTGGGTTAATGCTCATTTCACTTTTGGGCATACACCGACGCATGGCACAAAAACGCACAAAGCCAGCTGGAAGTTGTAATAATTCTTCTTCTGGGGGTAGTTCTGGTTGGGGTTGACCACGGAAGGGTAAAGGAATGTTATGGGTTTGTCCATAACGTGCTGCTACTTCCCCTGCTAAAATCATCATTTCTGCTACTAATTGCCGAGATGGAGAATCATCTAAAATATCAATGCTGATATCATCATCTTTGACTTTGATCATCGCCTCTGGCATATTGATACTGATCGCGCCTTGGTTATACCGCCAAGTTTTCCTTTTTTGAGCTAAATTAGCGATCGCGGCAATTTCTGGTTCTGCTTCTACTCCTAATTCCAGCATCTCATCTACATCTTCATAGGTGAGGCGATAGGTAGGTTTGATCAAACTAGGATGTATTCTATATTCTTCTACACCACCGTTTTCATCTAACACAACCCCAAAACTAAGGGCGCAACAAATTCTTCCCTGTACCAAACTCATTGGCCCTGTGGCCAAAACCTCTGGGAACATGGGGATCATTCCCGTAGGCAAGTAAACTGTACTACCCCGTTTTCTGGCTTCTAGGTCTAATTCATCTTCTGGTATTAACCAGCGGGTAGGATCAGCAATGTGTACCCACAGTTGTTCTCTACCATCTGGTAATGTTTCCCAGCTTAAACCATCATCTATTTCGGTGGTACTTTCGTCATCAACTGTATATACCTTGAGATGGGTAAGATCAACACGGTTGGTGTCTAAGTCTGCTGGGGGAGAATCTAAATTTTCTTGCGCCACTTCTAATACCTGATTGGGGAACTGAACGGGAATCGCAGAACGACGCAGGAATAGGTTTTCATGAGGACTCCACCAACTCAGGTCGATCAAAAGTTGTAATGCTGTCTGGGGTGTTGCTGAACGTCCCAGCATATTCATGGTTTCTAATACTGGGGCTGGCGGTGGATAAGTACGAACTAAAACATCAGCATTTATTCCCATTCTGATGATATCTGCCACTAGAGTTGCATATTTTTCTAGTGCTTCCAAACGCTGACGATCGTGACGTTGCCATTCTACGGTGTCGCCATTAAGTGCCTGTTCTACACGGGCTAAAAATTCCTGCTGTCCTTTGGCTTTTTGGGCTTCTACTTCAATTTGATGTTTACGTTCTGCTACTTGTGCTGCACTGCGGGGTTCATAAGCATCCCCTTTTTGTTTGAAATAAAGTTTGTCTTCTGATAACAAGCAATGAGCAGCATAGCAATGTTGTGGTTCTGATTCTGAAAACAACAAGTTTGCCATTTGGCGGGAAGTTGCATTTTCCCCATCTTCCACTAATAGTTCCCAAGCCACTTCCAAGCTTGATGGATCTAGATATGGTTGGACTTCCTTTAAAAAGTTGGGAATATCACCTGGTTTGTAGGTTGTTCCGTTGCTATTAACTGTGTAAGTTATTTGTCTAGGTGCGAGGCTGTGAGACTGTCCTCTTGCGTCTATTACAAACCAACGGGTTTTACCGTCTGGACGATCTACCACTCCCAGACGACTGTCACCTTGAACTTTGAATTCAACTAGCGTACCCTTCTCCACAACTCTTATACTTTTTAGTAATTTTAGATTTTAGATTAAATAACCAGTAACTTCAGTTGCTAGTTATTAATTTAGGTTGGGTATTGATAATTTGGTGATTGGCAAATTGATTACCTACTGCCTGACTCCCTATTACCTCTAACCCAAATCCAAGAATTTTAAATCTTGAATAATTTTAAATCTCGAAAGTCATTATACACTTCCTTGTCACTGCTGAAATTTTAGATTTTGGACTAAAAGTAAACGTTTAATTTTTACCAACGTTACTTTTGTTGGATGTTTATCTAAAATCCAAAATCCAAAATCCAAAATTTTACTAGGCTTCTGCGTTTATGAATGGCAATAAAGCGACAATGCGAGCGCGTTTAATTGCTGATGTTAATTGGCGTTGTTGCTGGCAAGTTAATCCAGTAATACGTCTGGGTAGGATCTTACCACGCTCTGTGATAAATTTACGTAGTAAATCAACATCTTTATAATCAATTGGTTCTCCTGGCTTAATAGGCGACAGGCGACGACGATAGTAGCTCATCTTTACTTGATTTCCTTGTGAACAGTGTGTTTGTTACAGTGGCGACAGAACTTTTTCAGTTCTAAACGGGCGGTGGTGTTCCGGCGGTTCTTGGTGCTGGTATAGCGGGAAACGCCTGGAGAACGTTTGTCTGGGTTGGTTCGACACTCGGTGCATTCTAGTGTCACTATTAGGCGGGCACCTTTACTCTTAGCCATAATTTTACAAACAGTAAAGCCGGGAGAGAATTTAACACAAATGACTATCTTCTCACATTTCGCTGCACTTTTTCAACTAACCGCTGAATTTTTAAATCTAGGGAGTAGCCGCGCTGGGAAGAAACGATGATAGTCCTAGCATAACGATCATGGAAGGCCTGTCGCATTTTAGCATTTGACAAGGCTGCACCACAGTCAATTACTAGGGGTAGTAAGAACAGTATGGCTGTAGGATTAGCAATGATGTTGCTCAAACCTATGGATGCTAACAGGGTATTAAAGCAAATAATTCCTTCTCGTTGCAACAATGCTGAAAGTTGAGGAATTCTGCTGACTATCTGCCCATTTTCTATTGCTAACACTTTTAAGTCAACTGCCCAACGACCTAAACTTTGACCTTGGTTGTTAACAACAATTACAACACGTAAAATCAACCAAGCTAGTATAAAAACAAATATTTGGACGAATTGAATACCGATTTTACTACTTCCCAGTAGGGAGCTAACTAGCCATATACCAAGAAAATCTATACCTAGTGCTATACAGCGACGGGTAATTGTCCCTTTGGGATAGTGTTTTTGGGGTGTTTTAATTATACTCATTTAAAGTATACAAAACTATCATCATTAATTATGTTGTCAGTCCGAGATGCAGAAGCTACTATTTTAAATTCCGTAAAACCGCTGGATAACCAGCTAGATGTAGAATTCATTGATTTGCTGATGGCGAATAATCGTATTTTAGCAACTCCAGTTACTAGCTCTGTTAATTTTCCCCATTGGGATAATTCGGCGATGGATGGTTATGCTGTGCGTTATGCAGATGTACATCAAGCTAGGTCTGATAAACCTGTGGTTTTGGAAATTGTGGCAGAAATTCCCGCTGGTTATCAACCCCAGATTACTATTAAACCTGGACAAGCCGCGCGTATTTTTACAGGTGCTGTGATGCCTGCTGGTGCGGATACTGTGGTGATGCAGGAAAAAACTCACCGTCAAGATAACCGGGTTTTGATTTTTATTGCCCCTCAACCTCGTGAGTTTGTTAGACGTAAGGGTGATTTTTATCAAGCAGGTACGGAACTTTTGCCCGGTGGTATTGTGTTAACGGCTGGGGAAATTGCGGTGTTAGCTGGGGCGGGTAGGGAACAGGTAGGGGTTTTCCGTCGTCCTAAAGTAGCAATTTTTTCTAGTGGTGATGAGTTGGTGATGCCGGAACAGTTACTTAAACCAGGTCAAATTGTTGATTCTAATCAGTTTGCTTTGGCGACTTTGATGCGGGAGTTGGGGGCTGAGGTGTTATTGCTGGGTATTGTTGAGGATGATCCTGAAGCTTTAACAGAAATTATAGATTATGCGATCGCCAATGCGGATATTGTCATTTCTACAGGTGGTGTATCTGTTGGTGATTATGACTACATAGGTAAAACTTTGGCATCTTTGGGTGGAAAGGTTCATTTTCAATCTGTGCAGATGCGTCCGGGTAAACCCTTAACTTTTGCAACTTTTCCTAATTCTTTATACTTTGGCTTACCTGGAAATCCTGTGTCTGCCCTGGTAACTTGTTGGCGGTTTGTCAAACCTGCAATTAGAAGAATGGCGGGACTTGCCCAAGGTTGGGGCGGAAAATTTATCAGGGTGCGATCGCACTCTCAACTACAATCTCATGGTAAAATGGAAACTTATATATGTGGAAATTTACACCTAGTCAATGGTGTTTACCAATTTCATAAAGCTCAGGGTAATGACAGTTCCGGTAATTTAATAAATTTAGTCCAGACTAACGCTTTAGCAGTTCTTCCTGTCGGTCAAACGTTGGTTTCTCCCGGTGAGGAAGTTGTGGTATTGCAACCATAGGCAGAATATCAAGGAGGGGAGAACGGCCGTTCTCCCGTACAGGAGTCAGAGATAAAGAAGTAATATCTGATTCTCCCACTCACCCCCTCACCCACTCTCCCCTTGCCAAATTAGTATAATTGTACTATAATAGATTCATCGCCTCCAAGCTGTAAACCACATCTGGAAGATGGATGAATCCTATGATGAAACACTATATTCTCAGTCTTAATCCTACAGCCAAGCATGAATGGGATCGTTGTATTTTACGAGATCCTCTCACTGCAAAACGTCCAGACATAGCAAAATTAATTGCTGAAGCAGTAGGAGAGAATACAGGTAGTTATTTAGTCAGTGTAAATATTGAAGTCAAGGTATTAGAAGAAGCTGCAACACAGCAAACTGAACAAATTTCACTACCCTTCCCAGAAATGAATATTCCTTCACAAATACGGGAAGCAGCGTAAACAACGGGAGTCAGGAGGGGCGAACGGCCGTTCGCCCGTACAGGAGTCAAAAGGTAAATATTTCTCCCCCTCTCCCCGTTACCTATCACTTGGTAATTTCTGTAATAATTCCTGGGTTAATTGAGTAAATGCCTTAGCACCAGCAGAACCAGGACTCATTAAAGCCACAGGCATAAAACTATCAACAGCCCTAGCTACATTGACATCTACAGGAATTTGTGACTGACAAATAGTTTCTACACCAAAATCTTCGACAACACGGTGCATTACTTGTTTATAATATCTGCCAGTTAATAAATTAGTATTGCACATACTAAAGACAATTCCTAACATTTTAGTATTGATTTTCGCTTCATGTTCATGACTATCTTTTAACTTAGCAATACGTCTTTCTAATAATTGAATTCCCACTACAGATAAAGGTTCTGGTTTAGCAGGAAGAACGTAAAAATCGCTAGTAGCCAAAGCACTACGAGTCATGAGATTATAACCAGGAGCGCAGTCTAAAAGAATAAAATCATATTTTTCCCGTACTGGTTTTAAAATATCTCTAATTAAGACTCTTTCAAAACGATTCCAGATAGTTTCAAAATCATTTTCTTCTAATGCTACAGCTTGATTATGCAGCATTTCAGAAACAACAAATTCATCATATAAATCTATATCTCCTGGTAGTAAATCTAATCCTGGGAGTTTACATAATTGAGATTCAATAATGTCGTGAATTTGTAATTCAGGATTTGGTTCTGGGTTAATAACTTCATCTATTAAATATCTAAAAGTTTTTCTTTGTTTACGACGTTTGGCAAATTCTAGAGGTGACATTAAACTCAGTGTGGCACTAATTTGACTATCTAAGTCCAGAACCAATACCTTTTTACCGTGATTTTTGGCTAAACAAGTCGCCAGGTTAACAGTGAGGGTAGTTTTACCGACTCCACCCTTCATGTTTGCAGTTGCAATTACATATCCCATTTTGATTTCCTTTGCTGACGCATTCCCATTTTGGTAGCGTACATATTATCTAATAGATTTTCACTTTGGTTAATTTATTCTTTGGGAAGATGGGGAAAATGTGTTTGTTAGTATTTTTTGTAGTTTAGGTGATTATATGTCCAAATTTTTGGATAAGTTGGGAATATTGAGTGTTTTTACGTAATTGAACAACCACGGTTTTAACATCACTGATATGCAGTAATTATTGTGAATATTTTCCGTATAAATACTAATTTTATTGACTTTTTTCTACAAAACTTTAAGTAAACTTTATAATTTCAAATACTCATGCTATGACATAATTATTCGTATATTTAAATTCTCATAATGATTATTGTTTCTTAGAGGTAGAATACCTTGCTTTTTAATCCTGCACTGTGTCGTAATGAAAGCGAAGTAGAAAGTAAACTGATAGTTCAATATTTGCTACCACATTTAGGTTATACACCGGATACATGGCATCAAGAAGTAGCTGTTGGTAGTATTCGCTTAGATTTTTTGGCATTTTCAGCACAAGCTGTACCTTTTGTGTTAGATGCTAATTCACCGTTAAGTGTAGTAATGGAGGCAAAGCACCCTAAGCAAAATTTAGATCATCACATTTTCCGATTAAGGCATTATTTAACGAGTTTAAATGTGCGTTATGGGTTGTTAACTAATGGTAAGGAGATCAGAATATATGAAAAGTATGATGATCAAATTATCTTAGTTTTTCAATGTAATGGTGATGAAGTTGAGGAGAAGATTGAGGAAATTAGGGGGTTAGTTGGTAGGGAGAGTTTGAAGAATAGAGAGTTTAAAGAAAGGTTAGAAGTACAAGTATCAAAGTTAGAATCTAATAAGGAGCATTCTATGAAGACTATTGCAATTTATCACAATAAAGGTGGAGTGGGGAAAACAACCGTTGCAGTTAATTTAGCAGCAGCTTTGAGTCATAAAGGTAAAAAAGTTTTATTAATTGATATAGACTCTCAGGCTAATACAACTTTTGCCACAGGTTTGATCAAGTTCCAATTTGAAGAAGATGATGATTTAAGAGATAAAAATATTTATCATCTACTAGAATCCGCAGAACATGACTTTATTCCTGACATCGCTCGGAAATCAAATTATTTCAATAATCCAGAATTTGAAGTAATTCCAGCACATATTATTTTAGTAGAAAAACAAGAGCGTTTGAATAAACTAGCGAAAACTAGACTCAGATTAATGAAAAAGTTAGAAAACGTAGAAAATGAATATGATATCGTTATTATAGACACCCCACCCTCCAGAGATGTATATGCAGAAGTTGCTTTAATAACAGCAGATTATCTAATAATTCCTTCTGATTTAAAACCATTCGCTAATCAAGGTTTACCCACAGTCAAAAACTTTATAAATGAGCAAATTCAAGAATATAGAGAAGTTTTTGGTAAAGAACCTTTAAATATACTGGGAGTTTTACCTTCTAAAATTTCCACTAATAGTAGATTTCTGCAATATACATTTCCAAGACAAAGAGATATAATTCCTGAAAAATATGATTTACCTTTAATGGAGTCAGTGATTTATGACAGAAGTGTACTTTCAGAGTGTTTGAATAAAACTATAACCATTGGAGAACTAGAATATCCTGATCCAAAGTCGGTAATTAAATATGCAGAAGAAGTCAAATCTAGCGCTCAAAAATCAGCATTAGAATTTGAAATTTTAGCTAATGAAGTTTTACAAAAAATAGGAGTTCAAGTATAATGCGTTTTTACTTAGTAGATGTTAAAGATATCGTATCTGATTTTCCTCGTTCAAATTTTGATGAAGTTGAATTACAAAAAATTGCAGAACTGATTATAGAAAGTGGTGGACTTATTAAACCATTAGTTCTTAAACAATCAGGAGCAGAAAGTTATACAGTAATTGAAGGACATTTAGAGTATTATGCTGCTGTCACAGCAAAAGAAAAAAATCCACGTCAATGTGAAACAGTAAATGCGTTTGTTATTTCATCAAAAATTGAGGATTTAGTTTTAAAGCAAGTTGCAGCTATTACAGGAATTAATGATATTAATCAACCTCCAATAATTGCACATGACAAAATTAATGTAGATTCATCCCGTCTTAATAATTTAGAATTAAGATTGGAAAAGTTTATGACTGAGTTAAAATTAGAAATTACGAAAGAAAGACAGAAAGTTGACGATCAATTTAAGGAATTGATTAGTAAAATTAGGGAGAACCCAGATAAAAAAGAAGTATCTCAGCATAAAGATCCTCTGAAATTACTCAACACTCTAACGCAACAGGAATTATACTCGAAATTAAAGAATTATCGAGTTCATCGTTATGAAGCTTTAGCTAAAGCTATTGTAGAAGCAAGGAATAAAAAACAAAATCAAGAATTTGAAGATTATCGAGATGTACTGAGTTCTGTTAAAGGATTAGGTGATAAAGGAATGATAACCATAATTGATGAGTTTTCAAAAAATTAACTCTCTTTCTTCTCTTCCTTTGCTCCTTTGCGTCTACCCTGCGGGATCTCCTAACGGAGATTGCGCGAAATAAACCACGTATTTGGAGCAAAAACCAATCACTTTCTCGGAAACAAAGTCACTAACTGAGAAGAAAGATGAGCTTTAGGATAAATAATTTTCATCTTATTTTCCCAACATAATTGTTGAATTAAACCATCAAGTTGCACTTCACTAAATTGTGGAAAAATACAACCCACATTTTTTAATAAAACCTGTCTACTCAAACAAGACTGTGTAATCACTAAATTAAAAATATAATCCTTTGCATCTTTCAATTCTGTATGTTTTTTCATTGGGTTGAACGTATTTAAATCACCACTACTATCATCATTTTTACTAATAACATCTGTTTTTTTTACTATTCCTAAATCTTGTAATAAAGAACAATTATCTAAAATTTTCGTCGCAACTATTAGAGATTGTAAATTCTTTAAACTAATAATTTTACTACCAACTACTAAATCTCCTTCTCGTGCAGTTCTTACTAAACTATGATAGGTAGCTAAGTAATGCACAGAATGTAAATCAGGAATAATATAACAATGTTTAGAATTAACAAAAATATCCTTGTAAACTTTATATCCCTTACTTTGAGAATCACCTAAAGATTGTGAACGAATTAGATGTAATTTTAAAGATGGATTTTTTTCTAAAATTTTTCTACAAGCTTCCATTACATAAAAAAAACTTTCTAAATTAGGATCTTCTGTCCAAATAACTCCAATATTTTTATTCTTTAATTTATAAACAAGAGAATAACTAGCATACTTACTTCTAATAAATAGGGAAGTGCTAACTTCTTGCATTTGCAATGCTAATAAAACAGCTTGTAAATCCTGAATTAATTCTGTGGATGATAATTGATTAATACGTGTAATTTGTTGTTGGATTCGGGAAAATTCTTCATACCATCTAACTTTAAAATAGGAAATAATTTCTAATTTATCTTGAGTTTCTTTATAAAAAGTAAAAGTAGTTGCTTTATCATCTTTTACCAACCATTCTTTATAAGCTTTAAATAAATCTCTACCACAGATAATTACATCTCTAAAATTAATTCTGCCAATGGGAAAGACTTTTTCTAAAACTTGACGATTTAAGGGATATAGGGAAGAACTAGGGAGAGAATTAGCTTGTCTGTGTATGGAGTCTAATCTAGAACCTAAAATTAGTTCTGCTTGAGCTAAACTTATATCTTTTAATTCTATTTTTTGATTAATATCACCTTGATATAATGGTTGAATTTGATCTTTATATTCCTCCCAACGATTACTACAAATGCTAATAATCATCATGTAATTATTATTATCTTCTCGGATTTTAGCATTTACTTGAAGTAAAGCATCTAAATCTAATGATCCATTTGGTAAACGAGCAATACTTTCTATTTGATTGAAACAGAGTATTATGGGTTGAATTTCACAGCTAATTATACCGAAATTAGTTAATATCTCCCTTGCTGCTGTTTCTGTATTGATAGATTTTTCTACTCCTAAACTTTGAAGAGATTCTGCTGTTAAATCTTCTCCACGCAGATACTGACAGCTTAAATCATATAATTCTGGATTGATTAATTCATACAAAATTCCAAAAAAGTCATCTGAATTATAAATGTTAACTTTTTTATATTTCTCTTTTAGTCTATTAATAAATTTTTGCTTTTCAGTTCGGAAGAAACCTAATATAGTATCTTTTTCTTCCTTGACTTTCAATAGATGTAATAATAATGGCGATGGTTGGTTATTATTTTGACGTTTTACTAAACTATCAACTGTATAACGTAAAATTCTACGCCAAATACTATCCCGTTTAGCAAAGGGAGGAATGTTAACAAAACAAGCTTTATGACTTAATTGATTTTTTAGTCTAGTTAATAAATAAGTTTTACCACAACCACTATTTCCCGTAATTAGTACAGTACGTGTAATATGATCTTGTGAAATTTGACTTAATAATATTTCAATTTTGATGAATGTTTCTTGATGAAGATAAGTAATATTTGATTCTGAATTACTGTTATTAACAACATGAGAACAGTAAACATTATCAAAAGGGTTGACATTCATCAAAATAATATCGTCAATAGATTGCATGGGAATTTTCTCCTACCTTGCGTTGTCTTGATGAGAGAAGTAGATACTATAGATATTAGCCACCCGATACTTTTTTAGTTTATTGTCAGATTAAGGATTGATTATATTTACTGAAAATTTATAGTTAACATTCAACTATAAATTCTTTGCTGTTTGGGAAATATTTTTCACACAAAGAGTATTAAAATACAGAATACATCTTTGATCCTAATATTAACGTGAACTTAACAAATCATCAAGCCCTAGCCAGTTATATTTTAAACACCAGCTTTCCGTACCTGTTCAGTATAATCTTGAGGACGAAGTTGACGAAAAACCTGCAAAGCAAAGTTTCTTAAATTCATTGGCAAATAGGATAGAATGAAACCCATTAACATTTTCTTATCTCTCCCCAAAACCTGACTTGATGCTTGTAAAAATTTTCTACCTTCTATGGTATTACCGTTTTCAATTAATCTTAATGCTAGAACTTGTTGAGTGACTGCTAATTTATGATGTCGCTGTTTTTCTAATTCTTGATCAGGAAATCTATAACTATCAATACAGAAAACTTTGGCTTTTAAAAAATGCAGATTTTGTCTTAAACTGGTTTGTCCACCATGAAAGCGATATTCCATTAAAAATTCTGGTAAAAAATATCCTTGTTTACCCGCAATAGCTAACCTCACTAACAAATCAAAATCCTCACATCCATCAGCTTCTGGACGCATAAAATCAACTTCTAATAAACAATTTCGGCGAAATAAAGTAGAACCAACTTGTAGACTTTGCTGGATAAATGTTTCTCGCATTAAATCGGGAATGATACCTTTTAATTTATCCTTTCCCCATTTAATTGAATTCTCTTGAGTAGCAGATTCAACTCTCTGATTATTTTGATTAATAATCCAATGATTTGTACACACAAAATCTATATTTGATTCTGCATCTAAAACCGCTACAGTTTTTTCTAAAAATTCTGGTGTGATTGCATCATCATCATCAAATTTAATGAAATAATCCCCTGTAGCAACTTCAAAACCAGAACGCATATTCCGACTACGTCCACCATTTACAGGTTGTCTAATATAACGAATGCGCGGATCATTGCACTGACTAACTATCTCCGCAGTGTTATCTGTCGAACCATCATCACAGATAATTAGTTCAAAATTTGTATAAGTTTGAGATAATACACTATTAACTGCATAAGGAAGTATATTCTCTCGGTTATAAGTGGGAATACAAACACTAACTTTAGGCATAGGATCTAAACATTTACTAATTAAAATATGTACGAAAAATCTGAATAGCTATTACTGAATCAATTAATTAACTAGCAAGAGTGCAAACACTTAGAGATTTTATTTCACTAATTTTTACCCAGAATCACAACCCATTTTAGTATATTATGTTATTGTTTAGCCAGTAAAATACTAGACATTACTGATAAATTTACTACATTTTATATGAATATTTTAATGTTGTCCTCCACCTTTCCCTATCCACCAACTAGGGGGGGAACGCAAGTCAGAACCTTTAATTTACTCAAATACCTTAGTCAAAATCATCATATTACCCTTGTGACTCAACGAGAGTCTGATGTTACAGATGCAGAAATAGCAGGTTTAAGAGAATGTGTAAATCAGTTAGTTGTATTTGATCGTCCTCCAGAACAAGTTACATCCGTAGGAACACTGAAGAAAATCCAGAGACTAGGTACTTTTTTAGTAACTGGTACACCTCCCAGTGTTCTTAATCGTTATTCTATAGAAATGCAAACATGGGTTGACAATTTTGTTAAATCGGGTAAATGTGATGTAGTTACTTGTGAACATAGTGTTAACGAAATTTACATTCGTCCTGAATTTAAAACCCATGTAAAAACTATGGTTAATGTTCATAGTTCTGTCTATGGAACTTGTTTAAATCAGTTAGCAACTGGTACATCAGAAAATCGGTTACGAGATAAAATTAATTTGCCTTTATTGCGCCGCTATGAACGAAATTATTGTTCTAAGTTTAGCAATATTGTAGTTACTACACCAGAGGATAAAGTCCAACTCAAACAATTTAATCAAACCGCCGAAATAGCCGTTATTCCTAATGGTGTAGACTTAGTTTCCTTTCCCATTCGTCCTCAAGATCCAAGAGGACATCGGATTGTTTTTATTGGAGCAATGGACAATTTAGCTAATATTGATTCGGTCTGTTTTTTTAGTAATCAAGTATTACCTAAAATCCAAAAAATCTATCCTGACACAACCTTTGATATTGTTGGTTCTCGTCCCGCTTCAGAGGTTTTAGCACTGGGTGGAAAAAACGGCATTAATGTGACTGGACGCGTCCCCTCCATGGCAGAATACTTACATCAATCTACTCTTTGTGTAGTACCAATGCGGACAGGTTTCGGGATTAAAAATAAAACTTTAGAAGCAATGGCCGCAGGTATTCCTGTAGTGGGGAGCGATCGCGGTTTAGAAGGATTAGATGTAGACGGTCTCAACACACCACTACGAGCATTGAGAGCAAATCAACCCGCTGAATATATAGATGCTATTTCTAGACTATTTGAACAACCAGAACTGAGGTATAAACTTTCTGTTAATGCTCGACAAATGATTGAAACTCAATTTACCTGGGAAATAGCCGGTCATCATTATGAGCAAATTTGCTTAGGATCAAAGTTATTATTATAACATTTATAAATTATCATCATCCAGCTTAAAGGAGTTTACCGCGATGAGTAATTACATCCATTGTCCTCGGAATAAAGTTACACCCCACTTCAATTCTGAGCAAATTCAGGAAACTAACCTCTGTGATTTTTGCTGGGATGAATACTGCTTTTGTTGGTCAGAATACTGCATGAACGAATGGTATAAAATGCAAACTCAGCATAGTCAGCAAAACGACAACAAAAAATCTAGCGATCGCTACTTGTAACCATAAACGTTGCCATAATACATTTATACGAGCCATCCATTCTTACAGTATGTGACATTTTATAATCTGGACTATGTGGGTTAATTTAATTAACCCACAGATAATATAATTCTTAAAATGGGTACTTAAATATTAACCCATGAGTATTTAGTTAAGGTTAAACTATCAGCTAATTGACTCATCTAAATAAAATAACTAAATAAAAGAGATTTCAACTTTTTTACCTAGTGTAGCAACTTCTTACTCATGGATAAAATCATTAAATTTTTACTTTTAAATATAGATTTCTATTGAGCTTGAAAAACCTTGAAGATAATTGCATATCTGCAAAATTTTAAATCAGGAAATTTAATGACAATGAGCATAGAAATATTATTCCAAAAATCAGAAATATTACATAAATATTTATCTGATCTATACCAAACTGCTCATATACTACCCTGGATTCCTGATAATTTAGTACCGCAGGCGTTTAAAGAATTGTACACCACATCACAATTACTGCAAATAGCCGCTGAGGAAATATATCAGCAAAATGAAGAACTCATAAAAACGCGCAACTTATTAGAAATAGAATATCAAAAATACCAAAACTTATTTGAATTTGCACCAATTGCTTATATTTTAACTAATCAACAAGGTATCATTAAAACTGCCAACCAAACCACATCACAATTACTCAACATACCTATAAACTTTCTAGTTGGTAAACCCATAATTAACTTTATCCCACAAGAACAACACCACAACTTTTATAGTCAACTTGTAGAGATATCTAAATCCGCAGAAATCAAAGAAATATTATTACCCATCCAACCACGTTATGATCATTGTTTTGATGCTTGTTTAAAAGTTAAATCTGTCATTAATAATCAGGATAGATATCAGACTTTATACTGGCTAATACAAAGAATCTATCCCCATCAATCAGTAGAAATGAAACCTATTCAAAACCTCACTGATTTAGAAAATAATTTTTCCATACATAAATATACTAAAGGAGAAAATATTCCCCTACATCCCCAATCAATTTGGTATGTAAAACAGGGTTTAGTTAAACTGAATACATTTTCAGAAACAGGCCAGGAAATCATTACCAGATTAGCCACAACAGAGATGATTTTTGGATCTATGATGACATCCTTACAGCTTTATCAAGCTACAGCCTTAGTTGATGTAGAGTTAGTATCTATTCATATCAAACAACTAAATATTTTTCCCTCTTTGAAAGAGATGATCTTAGATAAAATTGAACAGGGATTACAACAGGCAGAATATTTTTTATTTATTGCTGGTCAGCGAAAATTAGAAACTAGATTAATCTATTTATTAGAACTGTTAAAACAGCTAATTGGTGAACCTGTAGCAGCAGGAACACGTCTTACCTTTCATCTCACCCATGAAGATATTGCTAATATCTGCGGTACAAGTAGAGTCACAATTACACGTTTAATAGGTAAGCTTCAACAACAAGGTGTAATTTGCATTGATCATAAAAAGCATATTATTTATAAGCATAAAAAATAGACGACAGAAGTTAAGAAGCAAAAGGATAGCAGTAGACACTGAAAGGCTTTTAACACTGCCATCTATGATAAATCTTCTTCCTCTTCCTTCTTACGTATAAATAAGAACAGGGGCGTTCCTCAACGCCCCATCTATGCAATCAAAATCAACCGTCTGCCAAAATAATTTCAGGTTTTGGCAATTTGGCAGACGTAATTTTTTAATTTCCGTTTTAATGGAGATATCAAAATCAAAAACGGGATAGAACGTTCCAGGGGAAGGATGGCAGCCAACCCTTAGAACTCAACTAAAACCCTCTT